>CBDUOF010000044.1:0-19804 GCA_965368765.1 uncultured Anaerolineae bacterium
AGCAAGATAGAGGCAGTTTCGGTGAGGGTTAGCTCTGTCGCCACATCCATCACTAATGACAACAGCTCATCGAGGCGCAGCGTGGAGCTAAGGCGGCGGCTAATTTGCAGCAGCCGGGCCAAATGGCTTGGAGAGATGGCGCTGCTAGCGGGGGCGTTCTTCATTTCGTCCTTCATGATACAGCTCACTTCTTTTCTCTTGAGTGTAAAACGGAGCGGCCAGCTGGGGCAGCACGATAGCCACATCTTCCCGAAGCAGCAGGTCTGCCTGTTTGTCCATATGCGTAGGGCCTAAATTGATGATGATTAACTTAGCCCCAGCCTGCTTGGCGATGAGTGGTAAATCGCCAGCCGGAGCGACCTCCAGTGATGAGCCAGCTACCAACATGAGATCGCATCGTTTAGCCTCTTCCTGAGCCACGCGCAAAATAAGAGCGGGCATCATCTCTCCAAATAATATCACGTTTGGTTTCAGGATGTGACCACAGTTGGCACACGTCGGAATCCGACCGTCGCTGGCGTATTGCTGCCAGAGGGGCAAGCAATCAAACTTAGTGTGGCAGCCCTGGCAAGTGGCGCTCCGCAAGCTGCCATGAAGCTCAAAGACGGTCTGAGAGCCTGCTTCAGTGTGAAGCAGGTCGATCTTTTGGGTGATGGTGGCTTGCAAACGGCCGTTTGCCTCCAATGAAGCGAGGGCAAAATGAGCTGCATTGGGCCTGGCGTTGAAAATAGTGTCGGTTAACGGCCGTATCCACTCGAAAAAAATACCTGGATTGTTCCGAAAGGCATAGATCGAGGCTACCTCCATCGGGTCGGCCTTGTCCCACACACCTGAATCCGGGCTACGAAAATCAGGAATGCCAGATGGGGTACTTATGCCAGCACCGGTCAGAGCAACCACATGGTTAGCCTGGCGTATTAGCTCAACAGCGCGAGCAACAGGATGGGACGGGGTCATAAGACAACTACGCTTTTATCAATTGCTGGGCAATTTGCCGGATCAAAATGGATGCCTTGGCGTGGGGATTGAGCTGCACCAGCGGAACGCTCTTGTTGACAGATTGGTTCATTTCTGCGGTAGATACCGGCAGAATTGCTGTGAGAGGATGGTTTAGAAATTTCTCTAATCCAGCATGGGGAATGGCCATCTGGCCACTGAAATCAAAAATGACTGCACGAACAGATGCAGCGGGAGCGGCAATTTCATGTAGATGTTCCAACAGTTGGCGCGCGATGGCTAACGAGACGCGCTCCGGGCGTAAACAGACGATAATCTGGTTGGCCTGAGCCAATACGGCTTTGATCATCGGGGTGAGCTGATGGCCACAGTCGATAACCAGATTATGCCCTGATTTTATTAAAGGCTGAAGCAAGTTTTGAGTTTGCTCTGGTAATAGCGATGGTGGCGAGCTACTTGGCACAGCATGCGCTAAAAGCAAGTTCAGGTGGTCACTATATTTGCAGGTTTCGGCTTCGATGGTTTGGGGCCAGCTACTCTCTGGGCTTGCCAGAACGTTGTTAAGGCCGAGCTCATGTTTTTGGCTGAGGTAAAGGGCAATATGCCCTTGAACAAGGTCTAGATCAAGCAGTGTTGTAGAACGGCCGTTGCTGGCAAGGCTGCAGGCCAGGTTAATGGCTAGCGTCGTTGCCCCGGCACCACCCCGTGCGCCCAAAACGGCCGTTACGCCGCCGCTAGAGGGAAATGCCATGGTGGTGGACATGGAAGCGCTTGAATCGTCACGTCGTTGTTTTTTTGCGGGGAGCGACTTGTGCAGGCGCGTCTCGGCAGCGGCTTTGGGTGTGCGATTATCCAAAATCATTTTGACCCGCTCCACCAATTCGGCCGGCTCGGTTGGTTTGGTCAGGTAATCATCAGCCCCAGCGTCAAATCCCGCCAGCTTTTGGTCGGCTTCATCAACGGCTGTAAACATAATAATGGGGATTTCGGCTATTTTAGGCGTGTCTCGCAGCTGGCGGCAAAATTCCCAACCATCCATCTCTGGCATCATGCCGTCAACCATGATGAGGTCCGGATTTTCTGACTCAGCTAAGGCTAATCCCCTAAAACCAGAACGAGCGCCCAGCACGGTATATCCTTGCTGTTGCAATACGCGCTGAATGATGTTGAGTGTTTCTGGATGGTCATCTACAACTAAAATCTTGTAGGCAATCGGCGCTGTCATGAATTATTCCTGATAAATGGTCCGAATAATAGTCTCGCTTGTTACTATAACAGTTACTTAAAAGAAACGTCACTATTACTTGGGTTTACACATAAAAAATGTGGGTTATACGGGCGGCCATGGATAGTGTCGTCCTGGCCCAGGCGAAATAAATTTGCGCCTAATGAGCACCTGCCTAATGCGAGTTTGCAGGGCTTCTAGCTCAGTTTGTGATAGCAATTGCTGCAATTCGGAACGTATCCCGCTGTCGTTGGTGGCCAGTTTATCGCTAAAAGTTTCCAAATCGGCCAATAATTCTGAGGGTATCTGTTCACCAGCAAATTCCCAAATGACCGTTCGCAACTTATGCTCTGTATGAAAACTGATACCATGATCAATTAGCCACAGCTGGTCAGTTTCATCTTGTTCCTCAATTAATACATGTCCTGCCTTTCGATCTGCATTATTGATGATTGTGTCTAATAGTACGGTTTTTTGCAGCGCATCACTAAAAAGCGGCTGACCTTCAAAGGTGAAATAATGTGCTTCTGGATCGTGGGGGATAAAAAGCTGGACGGAACCTATGCCGTGTTCGCCGTCGCGCAGTACAGTTGGCGGAATTAAATGCCAGCCAAGCGTATGGCTTACCAGGAAGGCAGCCCGCTCGCGCTGGCACAATGTCCCCTGGGTAAAATCCCATAACGGCCGTTCGCCCCGCCGTGGTTTATAAACTGCGCGCACTTCAGATAATGCTGATTGGGGCAATTGAGGCAATGCTTCCCAAACGGCCGTGTTCGGACAAATATCCACTAAAAATGAATAGTTGGAGCTCCAGGGCAACACCCCTTTAACATCTAAGGTGCCAACCTGTAACAGATGCAGCCAATCTGTTGTGTTTAACTCGTAATGTGCCATCTCAATTGTTATGATGCGTCATTGTTATTGGTGGCTGGGCAACAAATTATCAATGAGCATGTCCATTCCGATGCGGGCAGAAATGTCCCGTCGGATCAATCGGCTTGCCGCAATTACCACAAATGGGCCTGCCTGCCTTAACAACATCGTTGATATGCTGAATCAGTGCTTGAACTTGCGGCCGCGATACCCAATAGCTGACGACGTTGGGCTCTTCGTCTTCTCCCACAAGTTCATAAGCTACCAAAACCACCTGATTGCTATCTTCATTGTAGCCAATACCAATATTACCCACACGAAACAACGATTCCAGCGGCTCACGCAGCCGCATGTCTGTCCAAACAGATTCGTCATCATCATCTTGTGGGTATTTTTTAGACAGTTCTTGGACGAGGGCTTCAAAGCTTTCAGCCAGCATCCGGGCCTGCTCTTTTTCAATGGTAAGCGAAATGGTTTGGGAGCCGTGGCTGCCTTGCAGGTAAAAAGTACGTTGCCCGGGAGGCCCAAGCGTGCCAACGGTAATTTGAGAAACTGGATTTAGTTCAATGTGGCTAGCCATAAAATACTCTAATTTCAGGCGCTATCAGCGCGCTTTTTGCTCTTTTTAGAAACGGCCGTCTCGCCGCTATTTACTTTTGCGGTTTTTTTCGACTTTTTCGCTTGCTTCTCATCTGGTTTGGCAGGGGGCTGAAGTGGGCCATCATCATTGATGCGCCCGACCCGAACCATCCCGTTACCAGCTAGATGCAAGACACTAACCGAGGCTGGCGAGATGATGATACGCTGGAAAAGATCTATATGAACGCCTAAATAATGCGCCAAAACGAGCTTGATCAAATCAGCGTGTGAAACCACCGCAATAATGTCCTGATCACCGTGCGTGTCGGCCAGCGCTTCTATGGCATCGACGCCGCGGGCCTGGACACCGCGCAAGGCATCTCCCCCAGGAAATTGCATCCGGCTAGGGAAAAATTGAACAGTAAACCATTCCTTTTTCTTAGCCAGCTTCTTGATCTTTTTGCCTTCCCATTCCCCATAGCGCACTTCGCCAATCGTATCTAGGACGGTGACGGGCAAGTTTTGAGATTGGGCAATAAAATCGGCCGTTTCACGGCAGCGCAGTACCGGGCTGCTGTAAATTGTGTTGAGAGGAAGGGGTGCCAAACGTTCGGCTGCGGCTGCAGCTTGTTTACGGCCGTTTTCATTCAGGTGAATCCCTTCAATCCAGCCAGCCAGGCGATGCTTTTTGACCCAATCGTTTTCACCGTGCCGCACAAGAAGTATGGTTGTCATAGGTGAATGATAGCACAACTGGTAAGTCAGTGAAATAGATATTGAGCTAACGGCCAATACAGATGCAAACTTTGTTTGACCGACAAAAAACGCTGAAATTCACGGCCGTTTACCTGGCTTGTGGCAAATTACCCATCCGTCAAAAGCTGCGTGATGAAACGCTCGCTACCCCCAAACCCCATCCTTTACTGCCGCTGTACCGCGTCTAACAAATCGGCAGGCATAACTGGATTGAAGCTGAGTGAATTGCAGACTCGCGTCTCAGATTCATTAAGCTCGGCATTGGGATCCCCTGAAAACTGGGCATATTGGCCAATGCCAAAATAAGCCGCCATTACGTTACAGGCCACCGGGGCGGCCCACTGTGAACCTTCCCCACCGTGATACAAAAATGCTACGACAACGATCTCCGGTTCATCAAATGGTGCGTACCCTACATACCAGGAATGAGTGGGCAAGATTTTTCGGTTAAGGATGTCATCAAAACTGCACCACCCTTTCTCAATGGCAATATTGTCACAAAATTCGGCCGTTCCCGTCTTGCCCGCCGTGGTAATACCAAACGGATCCAGCCAATCTACATAGGTTGCCCCTGTGTAAAACTGTTCTTCATCAATGAAGGTGTTCACCAACTGCATCCCCTCGGCAATGGTTTCCAGGTTGTCTCGGTCAACGTCCACGGCATTGATTACCTCAGGTTGGTAAATGTATTCACCGTTGGCATCGAACCGGACATTGAAGGCAGGATCGTTCAAAGGGGCCCCATCGGCGTCAGTTAAAACGGTACGGCCGTCACTGCCCAAATGGGCCCGCGCTACAATTTGGCTATCATCATCCACAAAGACGATGTTGCCATCCGAATCGGTCATGTGATGAATAATCGATGGACGGTACAAAAAGCCGCCGTTGGCAACCACCGACGCCATTTGCGCTACCTGCAGCGGCGAGGCGGTTAAAAACCCTTGTCCAATGCCCATATTGTAATCATCACCAGTCGACCATGGCTCCCCATAAACCCGTGCCTTCCAGCCCCGGTCTGGGGGCAAATCACCAGCAGCCTCAAGCGGCAGCTCAAGACCCTGCACCCGGCCAAAGCCAAACTGCGACGCGTAGCGGGAAAGGGTATCAATGCCAAGCCCTTCTACAAATTCACCATCCTGGTCAAAGCCGCCGCTGATTTTGTAATAATAGATGTCGCAAGAATTTGCCAGCCCCGTGACGGCATTCATTAGACCATGCCCGGCAGAGAACCAGCAGACAAACGTCTGGGCACGTCCAGGATCATTGGGCGCAAATCGGTTCGGGATGGTAATTTCACCCGGGCCAAGCAGTAGTCGCGAGGCAGTTACAATCCCTTCCTGAAGTGAAGCGGCGCCAGGCACAAGTTTGAAGGTAGAGCCGGGCGGATAAATGCTGCTGACAGCATGATTGACAAAGGGCTGGTACACGTTACGCGACTGCCCCAAATAGTAATCAACTGGCACCTGGGTCTGAAAGCGATTGTTGTCAAAGCTTGGTAGGCTCACCATCGCCAGAACTTCACCCGTTTGTGGATTGAGGGCGACGACTGCCCCTTGCTGTACTTCAACCAAGGATTCTTGTCCGGTAATTGGATCACGAGAAGGAACAACTTCTCGTTGATCCATCGCTTGCTGCAATATCTCTGTAGCGATAATTTGTAAATCAATATCTAGCGTAAGATGCATGTTAAGGCCGGCTTCAGGCTCCGTGGCCAGACCGATTTGGCGTAACTCTCGCCCGGTCCAATCCACCTCGATTTGGCGCTCACCTTTTGTGCCGGCCATTTCCAGCTCCATGGACGATTCCAAACCAGCCCAGCCAACCCGGTCATCTCGCTGATAGCCCAGCCCTAAATTAAGCCAGTTTTCGTTGGGCAACGGCCCCATGAAACCGATGATAGGTGCCGTGTATTCGCCGGAGGGATAGTAGCGCAGCGGCTCTGGCAGAACGCGAACGCCGGGCAGGAAAATGCTTTCTTGCTCAATGGTATATGCCTGGGTAATGGGAATACCAGCGGTAATGACGGCCGGTAAATATTGCAGCGGCGTATTGATGCGGACAATTTCAGCAATGCTATCTGGGAGGCGTTCTACCACGCCTGCTTGCGCCAGGGTATCCTGTCCAGAAACGCCGTAAATTTCAGCCAGGCGGGTATAGGTTTCTACCAGTTCGGGGTTTGCTGCCTGGATGAGAGCCTGTTGCTCAACGGTATTGGTAACGGGCACGCCTGTAAGCAGCGACAGGCGTTCATAAATGGCTTGCAATTCATTTTCGTCATCCGGCAGGAAGGTGGGGGTAATGGTGACGTTGAAGCTAGGGATATTGATGGCCAATGGATCGCCATCCCGATCGAAGACGACGCCGCGAGGCGCATCATTGCGCAAAATGGCAAACTGGTTTTCCTGAGCGAGGGCTTCAAGGTCACTCCCTTCAGTTTGCTGAATCCAGTAAACGCGGTAAAGCAGTAGTCCTAAAATAGCAATCACCGCGATGCGAAAGAAAAAGAGTCGGCCCCGTACGCCGAAATCTTCTTTTTCGAGCTCTTCCTGATCTTCTACGCGATCCCAACCTACACGTGACATAGCAATCCCTCTCTAAAAATCATACCTGCACTCGACGGCCGTTCCGGGCACGATTGATTAAGAAGAGTAACCAGTAAATGGGCAGTATTGACAGCACATTGATGATGACAATTGTGGGCAAGACGGCAATGATTTGGAAATCGGTGACCGTACCAAAGAGACGCAGCCCGACAATGTAGATAATGAAGCTGATGATAGTGGCCAGCCCAGCCAAAGCCAATGGGAGCACAATGCGGCTGGTTGGAAGGGCTTGCTTGGCCCAGACAACGGCCGTTACCCCCGCCATAAACGCCAACGATGACACCCCCACTGGTGAAATTGAAAAAAGATCGGTGAAGATGCCGGCAAAAAATGCCCAGACGGCACCTTCTTCCAAACCGTAGAGCATGCCCCAGGTGAGCGCAACCAGCAGAGCCAGCTGCGGCGTATGGCCCAGGATCGGGAAATGGGGCAGGACGGCCGTTTCCACAAGACCCAGCACGATCATTACTGGGATAGCTAGATAAATAGACCCACTCATCGGCAATAGCTCCAAAAAATGCAGGGCCTGGGGTTGCCACGGTAACTGCAAGCCGAAGACCTCAACAATCCTGATTCTGTGTAACGCGCCATGGACTTGACCTAGTTCTCCGTCGGGCTGTCAAAAATTGACGTGTCGATGGGACGGAAATCCGTTACGATAAAGACAATTTCCAACGTGTCGAAATCCGTTGCAGGCTGCACAATTGCCTGCTGAAATAAGTCCGACTCGTTACGAATAATCTGCACCACCCGGCCAATCACAATATCTTGCGGGAAATCACCACCCAGGCCGGAAGAAAGGACCACTTCGCCCAACTCAATCTGAAACTTTAAATCGATCCAGTCCACAAACAGGTCCCCAGAGGCGCCACGCCCTTTTAAACTGCCCGTGGCGCGCGAGGTTCCCAACCGGACAGGAATGGCGCTGGCATTGTCCGTGACAAGCACAACCTGCGCCGAGTTTTGTGTCGTGCGGAAGATGCGGCCAATGAGCCCACGCGGACTTTCTACAGGCATTCCTACCCGCAGGCCGTCGTCTGACCCTTTGTCGATGATAATGCTGCGCACGGCGGGGCTGGTGTCGTACCCGATGACGTTGGCCGTCTGGCGGCGTAGTTCTGGCGTTTGTCGAGCGCGATTAAACAAATCTTGCAAGATTTGCCATTCGCCCTGAATTTCTCGCAGTTCTTCGTTTTCACGCTCTAAAGCTTCTAGCTGAGCTTGCAAAGCTTCGATTTCAGTGCGGGCTTCTTGCAGATCGCGCGGGCCAGACAGCGCGTCGGCAACGGTATCCGTTTGTGCAGACGTCCAGCCCGCAACGGCCGTTAGCGGATCACGCATAAAGCCAAACAGAAAATCCAAATTGCCAGTGCTATCTAAAACACTCAATAAAACAGCGGCTCCCACCAAAATCGCTACGGTTGTCCAGCGAATTCTGCGTTGAGCATCGTTCAGGTTCATAAGGATCGGTAATCAGTAAACAGTATGTCCGTCATCGGTGATAGTTTGAAACGTGATGAGAGGATAGCATAGAAGGATGAATAATAGCTGAGAGGCAGTTTAGCCGGTGGCTAACTGATGATCGACTACGAATTACGAATAATTAATGATGCGTACTGCCTCGGTGTAGGCCAGTCAATGAGCGTTCCCATAGCTCGATGTTTTCAAGCACGCGCCCGGCCCCGCGAGCGACACAGGTCATGGCATCTTCGGCCACCCAAACGCGCATCTTCACCATATCTTCCAAACGGTCAGCCAGCCCGCGAATCTGGGCACCACCCCCTGCCAAGCAGATGCCCACTTCCATCAGATCGGCAATAAGTTCTGGCGGCGTGTCGTCCAGGCAGTCGCGCACGGTATCAACAATGATGTTAACAGAGGGCGCCATCGCTTCGCGCAGCTCTATGCTGCTGATTTCTACAGATTGAGGCAGTCCGTTGATCAGATTCCGACCGCGCAGGGTCATGGTACGTTCTTCTGGTAAGGGAAAGGCAGAACCGATGCCAATTTTTACCCGTTCGGCCATACGCTCTCCAATCAGCAAGTTGTATTTGTTTCGGGCATACTGGATGATGTCTTCATCCATTTCATCCCCTGCTACGCGGATGGAGCGGCTGACCACAATGCCGCCCATCGCAAATACAGCCACTTCGGTCGTCCCACCACCAATATCGACAATCATGCTGCCGCGTGTTTCATTGACGGGCAGACCTGCGCCAATAGCGGCCGCGGTTGGCTCTTCGATGAGGTGGGCTTCACGGGCACCAGCAGAGATGGCCGCATCGTAAACGGCGCGCTTTTCTACTTCGGTCACACCGCTGGGAATGCCTACCACCACGCGCGGGCGCGGAAACGGCACGATCATTTGTTCATGTGCCTTGTCGATGAAATATTTGAGCATCGCTTCGGTGATTTCAAATTCGGAGATCACGCCATCGCGTAACGGCCGTATCGCTACAATATCCGCCGGGGTGCGCCCCACCATTTCCCGCGCTTCTGCCCCAATCGCCAGCGGCTGGCGGGTGCGCCGATTGATGGCCACCCATGAGGGCTCGTTAATAACAATGCCACGATCGCGAATGTAAACTAGGGTGTTTGCCGTACCTAGATCGATTCCAATGTCGAGTGAAAACAGGCCCAAGAGCCAGTCGAGTGGTCTAAACAATGTTTGCTACCTTTTCTCTCTTCTTTGTGTTCACCCGCAAGTCTAAACCTGACAGGTTTGCTAACTATGTTTTGTCCTTTTTCAGATCAAAACCAGTTAAGCAAATCATAGAAAGTTCTTTGAAAAACGAAGCGCGATTTCTCTGAGATTTGCTCAGGTAAAAACCAAATTCCCGCTCGTTCATATTCAAAATTCTTTTTGGTTTTTACAAAAACCAGTCTCGTTTCCTAAGCAGGAACAAGTGAACCAGCATAAAATTATACTCAACCGCGTACACATCACCAATTTTGTCTACAAAATACCCCGCGTTTGACACCAAAATTTGTATAATTGCTTAGCGGGGGATGAGCTAAACGGCCGTTTCTGGGATAATTTATTGTCAGGTGCGTACAGTGTAAGCAACAATGAACGCAAAATGCAAGAGGTTTTACAATGGCAAACAAAGCATTATTTAGTGACTTAATATTTGATGAAGCGGGCAATCTCGTGCAAACGGCCGTTGTGGGCCAGGATGTCTTTTACGTCATTGATGACGCTGGCTTCCTGCGGCACATTGATGCTGATTACATCGATCGGCAAGTGCTAGGCATCTTTTTGCAGCAGCTGGAAGAGAACAAGGAGATTGCTGTGGAGCAGGCCCTGCGCATGATGGGCAAGGACGATCTCTTTACCAAAGCGGCCGTAGATGCCCAGCTGAATAACATCGATATGGATCAAATCATTGCCCAGGGCGTGCCTGCCCAGGCGCGTCACATGATGAGCATGATGGGCTTTCGTATCACCGTCGACATTCATGGAGAAGTCGTCAATATGGATCAGCCTACCGCCGCTGATGATGAGTTTTAGATCCGTTCATCATTGTTGCTGACAGGGTATCCCTAATCGCCACACACTAATGTGCTGGCATCTTAGCCAGCGGGTAAGAACCGAGTACCTGCAAAAATGAGGATTGTTTTAGGATGCCCAGCATGGCTTCCTGCACGGCATCATCATCCTCGTGTCCTTCAAAATCCACAAAGAAGCGATAGTGCCAGGGGCGGTTGCGCCGTGGGCGTGATTCGATCTTGGTAAGATTGATGCCCCGCCCAGCCAGCTCTGCCAATACGGTATACAGCGCACCCGGTACGTGGCGCGTCGTAAAAATGATGGACGTTTTGCATGGATATTGGCGCGGTGGGTCTAATTTCCCCAAGACAAAGAAGCGCGTGAAATTGAAATCCATATCTTCAAAATTAGGGACAAGGATTTCTAAATTATAGGTTTCGGCAGCCAGGGCGCTGGCAATTGCTGCCATGCCAGGCTGTGGATTATTGGCTAGGTCGCGAGCCGCCCCAGCCGTATCATAATGGTCAACCGGGATGAGCCCCTGACGGCCGATATTCTTCTCGCATTGGGCCAGCGCCTGGTGATGAGACATCACGTGGGTCACGTCGCCGAGTTGGGTTCCAGAGGCGGCCAACAGGCAATGTTCAACCCGCACGATGACTTCTGCCTGTACACGTAAATCGTGGTCAACCAGCAGGTCATAAGCGGGCACAACCATGCCAGCCAGCGAATTTTCCACGGGCAACATGCTATGGGTGGCGCGGTCGTTATGCACGGCATCGAACATTTCGCTAAAGGTGCGGCAGGGCAAAGTGGCTGTGTTGCTGCCAAAATGTTCGCGAACAGCCTGTTCAGAATAAGCACCAGGCTCTCCCTGAAAGGCAACAATGGGTTGTGTTTCTGTCATGAGAAATCCAGAACAATGTAAACGCGAGCTTTGGATCGAGCTTGCGTTAATCTAAAATAAACCAACTTTAAGTGCTACGCTTCAGAGCCCGCCATGAGTAAACCAACACGCTCACGTGTCGCTTCGGCGACGGGCAAGGTTTTAACAATACGGCCGTCGAACATCACCACCACCCGATCTGCCAAACCCAACACCTCATCCAGTTCAGCAGAAACAACCAGTACGGCAATGCCTCGGTCGCGTTGGGCCACAATTTGGTTGTGGATAAACTCAATAGAGCCAACGTCAATGCCGCGCGTGGGCTGGGCCGCAATGAGCAATTTGATCGGCCGGGAAAATTCTCGTGCGACGATGACTTTTTGCTTGTTGCCGCCAGAAAGTGTCCGGGCTGCAGTATGAATACCAGGAGTGCGCACATCGAACGCCTTAACCAATTTGGCACCGTGTGCATCAATGGCTTCCTGGTGCATGATCGGCCCGCTGGCGTAAGGGTCTTGATAATAATTATTGAGCACCATGTTGTCAGCGATGGTGTAGTCCATGACCAGGCCATGCTTTTCGCGGTCTTCCGGAATGTGAGCGACGCCCAATTCCGTGATCTGCCGTGGTGTTGAGTGTGAGCAATCCTTCCCTGCAATGGTTATTTCACCTTGATCGATAGGCCGCAGGCCAGTAAGTGCCTCGACTAATTCTCGCTGACCATTCCCCTGTACGCCAGCAATGCCCACAATTTCGCCAGCCCGTACTTCCAAATCCACTCCGTCAACGGCCGTTTGCTTGCGATCATCTAATACATGCAAGTTACGGACGCTCAACACGACCTCTTTTGGTTGAGGGGCTTCCTTTTCCACCTGCAAAATGACTTTGCGCCCCACCATTAGTTCAGCCAGGGTGGCCTGGGTGGCGGTTTTGGGGTCAGCGGTGCCCACCATCCGCCCGCCGCGCAGCACGGCTATGGCGTCGGCTACAGCCAGCACCTCTTTTAGCTTATGGGTAATAAAAATAATTGAGACGCCTCGCTCGGTGAGGTCACGCATAATGCGAAATAGTTCGGTGGCTTCTTGCGGCGTCAATACGGCCGTTGGCTCATCAAGAATTAAAATATCGGCCTGACGGTACAATGCCTTAACAATCTCCACCCGCTGTTGCGTACCAACCGGTAAATCTTCTACGGTGGCTGTTGGGTCAACTTTTAGACCATACTGCTGGGACAGTTCCAACACTTGCTTTTCAGCAGCGCGCATGTCCAGACGGCCGTTTTTCACTACTTCTGATCCCAATACGACATTTTCAGTAACTGTCATTACGGGAACCAGTTGGAAATGTTGATGAACCATGCCCACGCCTCGGTCAATTGCATCCCGAGGATTTTTTAAGGTCACCTGCTCCCCTTTTATCCAAATTTCTCCCTCGTCGGGATGATACAGACCGTACAGCATATTCATCAGGGTACTTTTACCGGCGCCATTTTCGCCCAGCAGAGCCAGAATCTTGCCCTTGTGCAACGTTAGGTCAACGCTGTCATTGGCCAAGACTCCCGGAAAACGCTTGGTTAACCCTTTCGCTTCTAGTACAACTTGATTTGTATTGTCACTCATACGCATTCCTCAAAAATAGCTCATTGCACAGAAATGAACCGTAACAATTGCTGCGCGACGCATTTCCCGATAATTATTCGGTTTCGTACACTTGTCCCAGGGCCTTGGGATCGCGACTGCGCCCTACAAAACCGGCCAGCACCAGAATAGTTAGCACATAGGGCAGCATCCCAATAAATTGGTGAGGGATGTTGATCTCGCCACCAAATTGAAGCTGCGTTTGCAGTGCCGTGGCAAAGCCAAACAGCAGCGCAGCGCCCCAGGCTCCCAACGGCGTTCGCTTGCCAAAGAGCATGACTGCGAGGGCCACAAAGCCACGGCCGTTTGTCATCGCCCGTTCAAAAGAGCCAACGGCTTCAAGGGTTAAATAGGCTCCTGCAAGTCCAGCTATCGCGCCACCAATTGTTATATTGACGTAACGCATCATCTTGACGTTGATTCCCACAGTGTCAGCCGCACTGGGATGTTCACCAATAACGCGGGTGCGCAAGCCCCAGCGAGTGTGGAACAGCACATAATGAACCAATACTACTAAAATGAGGGATATGTAGGTGATTGGTGGATTTTTGAACAGGATGGGACCAATGAGCGGAAGGTCAGCCAACACACCAAAGTTAAGCGGCTGTAGTTTGCCCTGTGTGGTTAGGCCGGCCTGATAAAAGAAGCTGGTCAGACCCAACGCCATAATATTGATGACGGTGCCGCCAATAATTTGATCCATCTTCAAGCCAATGGACATGAGGCCCAAGAAAGCACCCATCAGGGCACCTGCGGCAACGCCTGCCAGCACGGCAATAAACAAATTCCCCGTGTACACATTGGCCAAAAAGCCGATGAAGGCGGCCATGAGCATTTGCCCCTCGATGCCAATGTTAACAATGCCAGAGCGTTCGCCAATGAGGCCACAGAGCGCGCCCAGCACCAGCGGGGTGGATTGGCGCAAGCTGGAGGCAAGAACGGCCGTAGTCACCGATGGGTTCGTAATATAGCCATAGACAATAGCAATAAGAACCCCGATGGCGACCACACCGCCAACAGATTTCAGGGAGGTTAGCCAGCTTTTTTGTGTTGTAGAGGTTATTGTCGAGTCCATAAATATCTCCTAGCTACTTCCCCAGCCGCTGCTAATGGTAACGCCACCACCATCATCGGCGCGGGTGCGAATAATCCAGCGTACAATCACATCGGCGGAAACAAAGAATAAAATAAGGGCCTGAATCACATCAATAATTTGAGACTGCACGCCAGCATCAAACTGCATTTGGCTGGAGCCAGCCTGCATTGCCCCTACCAGCAAGGCAGCGGGAATAACGCCCAACGGATGGGTGCGAGCCAGCAAAGCAATGGTGATGCCGTCAAAGCCTAGCCCTGTATTGAAGCCTGGCTGATAGCGTCCGACAACGCCTAACGTTTCAATGGCCCCACCCAGGCCAGCCAGAAACCCGCTGATCGCCATGGTTAAAATGATGGTACGGCCGACTTTCATACCTGCGTAATGGGCCGCATTGGGGTTTAGTCCCACTGTGCGAATCTCATATCCTAATGTGGTACGGAAAAGCAGATACCAGGTGGCAAAAGCCATCACAACGGCGATGAAAAAGCCAGCCGGCAGCGTGCCCCACACGGGGATGGCGGCGGACTCTTGAATGGCTGGCGTGCGCGCAACAATGCCTTCTGCCTTCCAGGGACCGTCGGCCAAATAGTCGGTGATGTTGATAGCAACGAAATTTAGCATGATGGTGGTAATGACTTCATGTGCCCCTGTGTAGGTGCGTAATGCCCCGGCAATCGCGGCAAAAAGCCCGCCCATAAGTCCCCCAATAAAGAGGGCCAGCGGCATGTGAATGATGAAGGGAAGCCCGGTAATGCCAAAGCCAATTGCCCCGGCAATGATGGCGCCCAGCAGCAGCTGGCCTTGGCCACCAATGTTGAATAGACCGGCTTTGAAGGCAAACGCGACCGCCAGGCCGCCCAAAATAAGGGGAGTGGCTTTCTCCAGGGTGCGACCAAAAGCCGTAGCGCTGCCGAAAGCACCTCTGTATAGAGCTGCATATGCTTCCCAAGGGTTGGCATCAGACAGCCAAAGGATGAGGGAGCCAATGATGCCTGCCAGAAGAACGGCCGTTAGTGGCACACTGACCCCTCGCCAAAGTTGCCCTAGCCAGGAAACGAGGGTATTGGCTGGCACGTCATTCGTTGTGTCTTTTGTCATGAAGCCACCTTTTTGCAGTGGAAAAAGAAGGTTTAATTAAACAGACCTCAGGTTACGGTCTCTTGCCATTAAACAGGTTTGAAGATGCAAATTTACCAGGGTCTAAAGCGGTAGATAAAAAAATGTGCGACGCACCCGAAGACACGCCGCACATTCAAAAAGATTAAATCACAAAGCCGTACAGATTAGTAACCCGTTTCAATGGAACCATCTAGCAGGCCAGCGGAAATCTCATCCAGCGTAGCTTTTATTTCGTCAGAAACAACGCTATCAAAGTCATGGAAGGGAGCGAGACCGACATCACCATAGAAATTACCAGCTGGGAAGTTGCCTTCCTTAGCCATACTGGCCAGGTCAAAGACACCTGGGGTGATGAGCTTCATGGCACTGGATACCAGACAGGAGTGGGCTTCCGGTACGGTTTCCCATTGATCGCTGTCGACACCAATGCAGAAGAGTCCGTCGTTACCCGCAACTTCGATGAGTGCGCCATTACCCGTCTTGCCACCGGCTCCAAAGATAACGTCTGCGCCCTGACCAATTGCCTGAGCGGCAGTGCTGGCACCCCATTCAGGGTCAGTAAAGGCAACGTCTAACCCACCGGGATGGTAGGTGGAGATGTAAGTGACATCAGGATTGGTGTACAGTGCGCCATTCTCGTAGCCTACTTTGAAGGCAACAACTGGGGGAACCAGGTCAGTGCCCAAAACGGCCGCAATGGTGTTCGTTTCGGTGAGCATACCTGCCAAAGCACCAGCCAGGAAACCGGCTTTGTCTTCATTAAAGATTAGGCCAGCCAGGTTCGGAATGTTGGTGGAATCATCATCATCGAATTCCCAAGCCTGGAATTGGTCTACCCCGATGAAGTTGATGTCAGGATAGGTGAGCGCAGCTTCGGCTGTGGCTTCACCCAGAGCAAAACCAACGGTAACGATAACGTCATAGCCCGCGTCGGCGAACAGGGCAATGTTGGCACCGTAATCTTTGGCGTCGCTGGTTTCGATGAAATCAACCTGGGCATCCAGCTCGGACTCAGCACGCAAGGCACCTTCCCAAGCAGACTGGTTGAAGGATTTGTCGTCGATCTCGCCTACATCTGTGACGAGGCCAACGCAAAAGACTGCATCACTGGAGCAATCGCCCTCAGCCGCGTCTTCTTCCATTACTTCCTCTTCCATTGCTTCATCTTCTGTTGCCTCGCTGCTTGTGTCTTCAGCAGCCGTATCGACAGCTTCGTCGGCAGCAGGCTCATCACCACCACCGCCACAAGCTACCAAAGCCATTGCCAAAATAAGCAACAAGCTTAACAACCAAAACTTAGATTTTTGCATTTTGTTCTCCTTCCTTACTAAAAAACTTTTGTTTTGACAGGTGCAGAATTGCCCTGTCTTTGTCCAGTAAAAGGTGGCGCGATTATAGTGGGAAGGTGTGAAAACAGCAACAGACAAGTACGGCCGTATATCCTATTTTTTTCGGGATCTCTTTCCTTTATTCCTACGGCTGCCTTGTTTCATTTTGGGTGCGCGAGGAGACGGCCGTCCCTTGGCTATTTCTTGTTTGGGCAGCGCTGAAAGGACACCGGTAAAGCTGTCGATCTGCTTTTGCAGATGGCTAAGTTTTCGATTGCCTCGCAGTAGGGGATAAGTTTGTATCATTTCTCTGTACAGCTTGAACCAAAGTTGAAAGTCGGCTCGACGGCCGTATCGGGCCATTGAACCCGTACGACGAAACTGCCACGGCTTGAAGCCCGTGTAGTGCAGCCCATGGAGTACGTCCAGGTTAGGGTAGCCGTTCAGGCTATGAAAGCGCAAATCGACGTTGCGCCATTGTCCTGAGTAACGCAGCGTGAGGTATTGCATTTCTGGCCAATCAAAAGCATCTCCGACCAGCTGCTTGATTGCGGGCGTTTGAATATCGGCCAGTATGTCGTTAAACTCGGCTAAAGAGGGATCCAACACCAGAAGAGAACTAATGACGCCCATGTTGCCAGGGTCGCTGGCGACGCGGTCGGTGATCTCAGCCGGGATCAACTGTCCATGCGGGCAATCGGCGTAAATCTGGTGCCAGTTCCAGGTGCCATCCTGTGCCACGCTGGACGGGATAATGAAGTTGCCATCTTCGCCCCAGGCCATTACGTGGGTTTTGTGTTCGTTGATGCTGCCCGCTGGCGTGTCCAGGGTAAAAAGGTGGTCGTAATGGCGCAAGGGAAGCAGATCGGCATCCAGCAGGACGATCTTGTCGTAGCTGCGGCCCAGGTTACCATCTGCACCCAGACGCAAGGCGTGCAGACGCGTAAAAACGTAGGGGAGGTACGGCCGTTTCTGCACCCGAGTATGCGGTACATAAATCTTCTCTACGTCAATCACTTCATCGTAAAGTAACGCAAGCGCCTGCCGTGCCGGGCGGCTGATCTCCCCCGTAACCATACAAATGAGATCGGCCTCTGTTTTTTGACGACGTAGGCCGTGGGCCAACAGCAGCACCCCCGGCAAGTAACTATCGTTGAGCATGAGGAAGGTGACATAGGCGTAGCGGGAACGGCCGTTAGGCTGCTGAAAGACGTTGGGTTTGGGAAACATTATTTGTGATCGAAGGTAAAGTTTTTGGCCACAAACGGCCGTTTGCTTTCCTGATTGAACTATTCTAGTTGAATGGGGTCAACCTGGCTACCCACAATTAATTGCACCCTGCAAAGAGCGGATAGAATCCGGCTGTTTTTAGCATCCGTGGGCGGTTCTGCACTTGACAGGCCATGCCGCTTTGGATAGAATTTCCCAGCCTTCAACAAGGCCTTTGATTGCCGGGATAGCTCAGTCGGTAGAGCACTGCACTGAAAATGCAGGTGTCCCCAGTTCGAGCCTGGGTCCTGGCATATTATTATTTAGTGAGATGGCTGGATTTTTTTTGCTAAATAAAGTTGCAGTTGGTATAACTGTAACGTATTTATTCTCTTTGCGGGCATAGTTCAGTGGTAGAACGTCTCCTTGCCAAGGAGAAGGCCACGAGTTCGAATCTCGTTGCCCGCTCTAATGTCCGGCAGGCCGCAAGCCTGCCGGATTTGTTTCCCGGCGACGTGGCCAAGTGGTAAGGCAGAGGTCTGCAAAACCTTTATCACCGGTTCGAATCCGGTCGTCGCCTCAAGATCAAGTCCTTGCCCGTTAGCAAGGGCTTTTTTGTTTTCAAACCTAATTGGGTAATTTCAGACCTGCCAGGTTCTTTTGAGAGGGTGATCCCTGCTAGGGGGCTCCTGTCAGGTCTCTAATGTGGAGATCTTTTGATGCAATCATTTACCTTACCTCGTTCAGTTGATGCAATCAACCCGCGCACCTGGGCGACATTTGCGCCATTTTTCAAGGAATTAGAGGAACGGCCGTTAACCAAAGAAAACCTGCGTCAATGGCTAACCGATTGGTCTGATCTGACGAGCCTGCTGTTTGAGGCCGCGTCCCTCATCTATATTGAAAAATCGCTGGACACGGCCGATATAGAAAAAGAGCAAGCTTTCCTTGATCTAATCAATGATGTTTATCCACAGGCACAAGTTGCCGGACAGGCGCTAAAAGAGCGGCTGCTTGCGGTTGATCCGAAGAGCAATGCCTTGCGGGATATGGCCCTGGTGCTGCGCAATATGCAAAATGAAGCGGATTTGTTTCGCGAGGAGAACATCCCGCTTATGACACAAGCCGCTAAGTTGGAAAATGATTACGATAAGATTACGGGTGGATTAAAAACCAGCTGGGACGGGGAAGAGAAGAATCTAAGTCAACTCTCTTATTATTTGAATGATAAAGACCGCACCGTGCGCCAACGCGCCTGGCAAGCCATGGCAGATTTATGGTTGGGTCAGCGTGAAACGCTCAACGGTATTTACGGTGAGCTGCTAACCTTGCGACAGCAGATCGCTGAAAATGCTGGATTGCCAGATTATCGAGCCTATGCCTTTCGTGAAAAGGGTCGCTTTGATTACACAGCAGAAGATTGCCTTACTTTTCACGAAGCGATTGAAACGGCCGTTGTGCCAGCCCTGCGCCGAATTTTAGACCGCAAAAAGAAGCGCCTGCGGTATGCGCAGTTGCACCCTTGGGATTGGATTCCGGAAAATGGTGCGCTGGTGGATGATTCGGTTGGGGATCCGTTACGGCCGTATCAAGGTCAGGAAAGACTCATTCAGCACACCCTCAATATTTTCAATCAGCTAGACCCGCAGCTCAGCCGCTACTTTGCTACGATGGCCGAAGATGGCTTGTTAGACCTGGATACCCGTGCCGGCAAAGCGCTGGGCGGGTATTGTAGTTCATTGCCGCTGAGAAAACGGCCGTTTATCTTCATGAATGGTGTCGGCAGCCATGATGATGTTCAAACAATGCTCCATGAAGCTGGCCACGCGTTCCACGTATTTGAAACGGCCCAATTGCCCCTCATTTGGCAAACTGAACCGCCCATGGAATTCTGTGAAGTCGCCTCCATGTCAATGGAATTGTTAGCTGCCCCCTACCTGACCAACCAAACTGGCGGATTTTATACATTACCTCAGGCCGCTCGCGCCCGTATCGAACATCTCGAAGGCATCATCGCCTTTTTGCCCTACATGGCCGTGGTCGATG
>CBDUOF010000045.1:0-19345 GCA_965368765.1 uncultured Anaerolineae bacterium
TGCCTGGATGGTGAACAAATCGTCAGGCTGAATGAGGGGGAGAACGGCCGTTTTGGCAAACCTTGCTGCCAGCAGATCCTGCTCATTGTAGGCCGAGTCTGCCAGGGCCAGTGTGGTTCGCGCGGCAAACAGCGCCAGGTCGCGCCGCCCTTTTGCCGCACCCGCCTGCAGCCAGGGATGAGCGCCTATTAAAAAGTGAGCCGGGGTGACATTGTGATAGCGCAGCAGCAGCGGCTTGGACAGAGTAAGCAGATAGTCGGATAAAGCAGAACCGAGGCTGTAGTGGAATAGCAGCAACTCTTGCGGTTGCGGGCGGTACTTTTCGTAGGGGGTAACCGCATTTTGCAGGCTGGGATGGATACGCTCAGCAAACAGTTCTGAGCGAAGCCCCCAGCTGCGCAGGGCTTGCTGCATGATGAGCGCTTCATTGTAAATGGCGTTGCCTGGCGTGGCGCCAGTCACAAATTGATGAATGGTGGGCATCTCTGTTAATCGTCCGAAGGGGAAGCTGGCTGGTTTAGCTCGGCAATTAGTTGACCGATGAGCTGCCGCATTTGGTCGTTGATCTCATTTTGTTGCTGACCTAATTTGTTGACATAAAACACAACCAGCTGGTGAAACGGCCGCTTGAACCAGTTTGCCAATCGCCCCGTAGCGGTTGTGGCTGGCGGCAGCTGGGGGTCAAGCCATAGCTGGCTGGCCTGGGCATTGAGCCGGGCTAATCTTTGCACGAGTTCCGCAGAAACTGAGCCATTTTCATGGAGCATCGGCAGTTCAGGCTGAAAGGTGGGAAACTTTACCGTGTCATCCAATTGGTGCAGAGCCAATTTTTGTTCGATTTGGCGTAACACAGCCGTTTTGTCAATACGTGATTCGTCAAGTTGAATTATTTCATCCAGGTTCATGCTTTGCCCTTTTGCTGATAACGGTTGATGGCCGAAACAGCCGCTTGCCGATAAACGGCCGTTACCACAGGCCAAGTATACCGTGCTTGCACTTTTTCTCGGCCCGCTGCACCCATTTTTTGACGTAAGGCCGGATCTTGCAGCAATTTTAGCAGGGCGTTGGCCAACGCCGTGGCATCGCCAACTGGAACTAATAAGCCATCCTGCGCCTCATCTACCAGGGCGGCTACCCCACCAACCCGGCAGCCAACGACCGGTTTGCCACAGGCCCATGCCTCCGCCAGCACCATGCCGAACGATTCATGACGTGAGGGCAGTGCCAGCACGTCACAGGCCGCCAGCAGCCCGTTCTTTGCGTCATCCGAGGGCGCATCTAGCAAAATGATTTGCGCCTGGTACGGTGCGGGAAGCTGAGCCCGCAGAGTGTGAATGGTTTGGCTATAGCCAGTGGGCTTGCCCGCAATGACCAGGCGTGCCGCTGGAATCACCCGCCAAATTTGGGGCATTGCCAGGAGCAGCGTGTCGATGCCTTTGTGAGCGACCTGCTGCCCCACAAAGGCAACAATGGGGGCATCGGCTAATTGATGAGCCTGACGCCAGGAACGGCCGTCTGCCAAAGCCAGCCTCGCCATGTCCACCCCAGCCCCCAAAACGGTCATTTTCTGGGGATCGATGCCGCGCGCTGTCAAGAATTCCTGCTCGAATGTGGTTGCGGCCAAAAAACCATCCGCCTGGGCAATGGATCGATAAATTAGCCGACGCTCAAAGCCCCAAACGTCCTCTGGATGCAGTGCGCCGAAGTAGAGCAGGGGCTTATGGCCTCGCTGCGCCCCGCGACGCGCATTTTGCATATGCAGCAGGGGAAAGGCCGCTGCCGTCACCACATCTGCCTCGCAGGTCGCGATCGCCTCGGTGAGGCCAGGAACAATGGGGCCATTGTGCCAGGTGCGCGCCCAATCGTGCCCGGGCAGACGAAGCTTATGCAGGAGGCGAGCCAGGTTCAGGCGAAGCCTGCTAAATCGATTGAAGACGGGGAATCTGCGCACGGTGACGCCGTTGAGGGATTCTGTGCCGGGGGGCATGATGCGGGCATCCTCTTGCCAAAAGTGGGCGTTGCTGTAGGCGTTGGTGGTGAAAACCGTGACTTGGTCGCCATAGTCCTGCACCAGCCGCTGCGAGAGCTCTTGAAACAGCCGCTGCGTGCCGCCGATGTTGGGTGGATAGCCGTGGACAACGTGCAGAAACTTCATGGGGCAACGGCCGTTTTAAGCAACAATGCTGCGCCGGGAATGGTCTTGTACAGTGCCAGCGTAGCCTCGATAAACTGTTGGTGGCCAAAGTCGCGCGGGTCAACCGTTAGCGCGTTTCGCTGGTAGGTGGGGTAGTTGGCCAGCAGCTGGTCGATGGCCTGGAGAATGGCTGTGGGAGAAACGGCCGTTACGCCAACACCACAGTCATGAGCCGCCACATAATCGGCCAGGGCAAGGGTTTGGCTTACCAGCACAGGCTTGCCCGCCACCAGCGATTCCAGCAGCGAATGGGGGAATGCTTTGACCAGCACAGAATCTTCGGCCAACACGATGCTGGCGTGCACGCGACTCAGAATCTCGTTGACGTCTACTTGCTCATTGAGAATGGTTACGCGCTGACGCAAGTTGGCTTGCTGCACCCGTTGTGTCATTTCATCAGCGAGCAGACCGCGCCACAAAAAGATGAGGTGCAAATCCGGGCGCTGCTGGGCGGCGCGGAGCAGAGCATCGATTCCTTTGCTTTGAAATTGGGCAATGGTCCACGGGGCTGAACCCATCATCAGCGTAAGCGGAGCGGTGGCTGGCGGCGGCTGAAAGTGAAACCGTGCGGTGTCGATGCCGCTGCGGATGACGGCCGTATTTTCAATGCCCCATGCCTTGAGCTGTGTTTGGTCTTTGGTCGTTGGCACGACGATGGTGTGGACCTGGTCGGCTAATTTTTCCGCGTCTTTTTGTTTTGTGTGGCCGATGCCGGTAACGGCCGTATACACAATTGGCTTTTTTAACCAGCGCAGTACGGGAAAAGGAAACAGGTCTGGATTAAAGATGTGGTGTAGCTGAACCTGCTGTTCGGCGCGGCGAAGGCGAAGCAGCTGCGGCATTCCCCAACCATGACGGGGCAGGCGCGTGCCCGGGCGGTTGCCCGGGTAAAGGTGATTGATCTGGCTGCCACGAATCCGTTTTTGCAGGCTCTGGACATCTTGCATCACGGCTTCCAAATTGGCTTGAGGGCCGTTAGGTATCGTTAAATGAAAGAGAACGCTCACGAGATTTCGCCCCGTGTTACCCGGGCGTTTTGTCCGCCAAAACGGCCGTTCCAGCCATCCCAGCAGGCCAGGGCCGCAGCACGCGCCCGGGGGCGGTTGCGGCTCAGCAGGGCGTGCAGCCAAATACGACCAGCTGCCAATGTCCAGTATAGAAACAGTCGAAGCCGCCGTGCGGGGTGGAATTTTTGCACGTATAAAAAGCGGTTGCGCAGAACGTAGTAGATGTGCAGCTGATGACGCTGCCCGGCAGAGCGTTCGATGTGATGTTGGGCGCGGGTACCACCTAAAACGGCCGCACGATAGCCCTGTGCTTGGGCCCGGGCGCATAGATCGGCCACTTCGCCTCCAAAGAAATAGGCTTCATCAAGCAGGCCAATTTGCTGCAAGACGGCCGTTCGGATTAAGATGCAGGTGCCGGGCACGTAAGCTACCTCCTGCACCTCGCCTGCAGCTATGGGCTGCTGGTGGTGGGTCGCCAGCGTCAAACCAATATCACCCCCGCCGGCAGACAGCAGCTTGTCACCATCCCATAATTCTGGGCCAACCATGCCCAGATGAGGCTGGCTTTGCAGCAGGGAGAGAAGTTGGGAAACGGCCGTTTCTGCCACTGTGGCATCATTGTTCAGCAGCAACACGCTCTCATGCCTGGCCGCCAGAGCCGCTTGCAGCCCTAAATTGTTGCCGCCAGCAAACCCCAGGTTGGTCGAACTAAAAATAAAGGTCACGTTACAAAGAGATTGTTGCAGTCTCGCCTGCTCCTCTGGAGAAGAATTATTGTCAACCACCCAAATGGCATCCGCTGGCTTGGCCCAGGTTTGGACCGACTTGACACAGGCGATGGTGTCTTCTGCCCCGTTCCAGTTAAGGATGATTACGGCTAAACTCATAAGTAGACTCTGCCCGAATAAAAAATAACGCACCCCTGCATTGTGCGCAGGGGTGCGTCATTCTATAAGCGAAATCAGGGGAAGGCAACGTCGATCACTTCACAATGGTTGGCAAATAGGTGAAGCTGATATCGCCGGTATAAAGGTAAACGGTCACGGTTTGCGGGCTACCTTCGACCACTTCGCCGTTTGCCGTTCCGGATATGGACATGGCACCCAGGTTGTGCCATTTATTGAGGGCAAATCCGGTTGTGTTGATCGTCAGGGATACGGCCGTTTTGCTGCTCACCGTGCCCGTGGTAGCGCTTGGCGTCAGGGAAGGAATCGATTCAGTTATTGTCCAGTCAATTTCGCCACCACCAAAATTATGTAAAGTTATTTGAACCGGTACAATATTGCCTGTGCCTTGCTGGTGATAAGCACGCAGCGTGTCTGTAGCAACCAGAATGGGCGGAGAGATTGCTCCGGTACGGGCCTTATCATATTGGAAAGCGGGCCACGGCAAGCTATTTGCGTCTGCCAATCCAACTTCTTCAAAGATATAAACGGCCGCCTGACCATTATTTTCTGCGCCAACAATCGTTTCTAACAGGCCATCATTGTCTACATCAACAACAAGCGGGGTGGCCAGAATGGTGTTGCTATTGGCCTGCAAAGTCCGGGATAAATCGCCGCTTTGGCTGCCGTTGTGCTCAATAATGCGCAGCGCCGTTGTGCTTGCCATTGTCTGAATGATTTCAGGCTGGTTGTCGTTGTCAATGTCTGCCACAATGGATGAATAGGGCTGGGCACGCTGTCCGTTGGTTCCGCTGAGCGGCTGGATGGGGAATCCTGGCACATTGCTGCCATCGCCTTGCCAGGCATATAGATTTTTACAGGCTTGCTCAGATTCAGCGCCGCAGCCGATGATGACATCCAACACCATATCGCCGTTAAGATCGGCCAGAGCCGGAGAGGCAGGCATATTGCCTGCTGTCGTGCGGGGCCAGCCAGAAACGGGCGCGCCAGTATGGTGCCAGGCATAGACCTTGTACCCATTGGTGCCTGCTATGCCCAACCCGGTGCCAACGACAATCTCCAGGTCACCGTCCCCATCAATATCGCCAACGGCCGGGGAAGATTGCACTTGTTGCTGGGTAATGGTCGGCCAGCCCGGGACAAAACTGCCGTCTCCATTAAGTGCCCAAACGGTCGATTTGGTGTAATCTGGGGTATCGTATTGTGCCGGGAATGGGCCACTGCCATCGTCACCGTTCCAGGGTGGGCTATCTGTCCCGACGATGATTTCAACCAGGCCATCATTGTCAATATCAGCCAGTGCAGGGGACGACCAGCCGCCTCGCAGCAGGGGCGCATTGTCACGAGAGAGCGGCCAGCCGGAAACGGCCGTTCCATCATGTTCTAGTGCATAAATCCGACGATCTAGGCCAAGTGTCACAATTTCCAGGTCACCATCGCCATTCAAGTCGCCCAACGCAGGGGATGACCAAATGCCGTCGCGAATACCGTCAGGCGTTGAGCCGCCGGTTCCCTGACCCCCGGCATCGACCGCCAAAAAAGGCCAGCCGGCCTTCAGAGAAAGCGAAAGCCCGCCGCTGACTTCGTAGGTGACAATGCCACCGTGCTTATTGTCTGCCACGTTTTGCGAGTCAGGGAAGCCCCCAGTTGTGACTACAATTTCAAGATCGCCATCATTATCAATGTCGCCAATGGCGGGTGCCGATTCAATGCGCCCTGTGGACTGATAGTCACCAGCCGACAGCTTGGTGTTGAGCGCATTGGCCACTTGGACCGAGTCGGCTATGGTCCAGGTTGTGCCATTGAAGGAAAGGATGATTAAACGGCCGTCATAGGTACCGACCACAATTTCTAGATCACCATCCCCGTTAAAGTCTGCCGCTGCGGGTGGGGCGTGCCGAATCGGTGCGCCACCGAGCGAAATGACAGTGCTGGTTGCCGCCAGCACCGGGCGCTGGCCAACATGGGCAACAACCACCACGAGTAAAGTCAGGACGAGTAAAACGAGAACTTGCCGAGTTCGGCTTTTGAGCTCCAAATTGAACATAAGTGATACACCTATAGCGATTTATTTGATCGATATGATAGTTAACAATACACAGTGGGGTAATTAATACAGGAATAGGGAGTGTGTTCAATGGTTTTTTTGTACTTTTAAGAAGGAACTCATATTTAAAATGCAGCTATTTCCCTCCCCAAAAATGGCACGGTACAGGAGTGAGTTGGCTAGAGGCTTTGGAAAAAGTGGAGATATTGTCGGGCAATATCGTTTAGCTGATGGTACCGTTGGATGAAGGAACGGCCGTTTTCTGCAATCAGCTGGCGAAACGACTTATCAACTGCGAGTTGGCGCAGAAGCTCAACCAGGAGCGCTTCAGCATAATCATCGGGGGCAACTTTCAGGCAGGTTCCTTGGGGAAGCTCTTGTAATGGTTCAATATCAGAGGTGATTGTGGCAATGCCAAGCCCCATAAGCCGAATCGGCGTGTAAGGTGTACCCCCAATGTGGGGGTGGCGCAGATGAATGCCCACATCCAGCGCAAACATTTGCCGGACAAATTGTGCAGTCGGCTGCCAGCCGGTAATAGTCACCTGGCTTTCTAGCCCCATCCGTTTGATCTCATCCACCAAATCATAGCCATCAGCGGCAAAGCCCCCCAAGAGATAGTGCGCTTGAGGCTTATCTCTGATTATGTTCTTGAAAGCCATGAGACAGGCTTGCAAATGCTTGTTCGGCACAAAGATACCAAAAGAACCGACGACAAAATGATCGGGCCCCAACCCTAACGCAGCACGTTGTTGGGTCTGCAAGGTTGCTACTTCTGCTTCTTTTAGCTCAGCTGGCAAGAAGAAGGGGTAGGGAATGATTTGGGTGCGGGTAGACGGCCGTTTTGCCAAAACCTGTGACTTCGCGTAGTTGTTTTGCACGATCACGCCCCGGCTGCTCTCGAGAATGCGCTCGATCAGCGGATAGCGCAGCAAAACTTCATTGCCTAGCCCAGCACTAAGTTGCTGGGCAATGTGGCTGGCCTTGTCATCGTAGGCGTAGTTGAGCTCGTCAAGATACGCTTGGGGATTATTTTGTCCCACCGTTGCCGTCAGAATGCAGCGGTGCAGCGTGGTGTCGTTGAGGATAACAACGCCAGGGTAGCGATGCACATAGTCCAGCATGTAGCCATGGAAACGGCCGTTGTCGCCCAAAGAGTAGAGCGTGACCGCGTACTCAGCGTGTCGTGCTGGGTATGCGGCGTGAGGCAAGATGGTCAAGCTGTCCGTCACAGCGCCACTTTCCGGCACATAGGCGCCACTCACAAAGATATCCACTCGGTCTACCTCTGGCAGCCCCTCCAGCGCCAAAGCGAGCCCTTCGCCAAAGTCGGCCAGGGCAGATTGTATGGGGGAGAGGGGGGTAAAAAAGGCAATACGCATGATATGTGCTAATCGTCGTCGGTTGACAGCTGCTGCGTCTGTAAAAAGGCGACTTCTTGCGCCAAATGATTGAGGGTTTGCAAGGTTGCTTGATTAAACTTGTTTTGCTGCTGCACGATGGGGTCGATATACCATTGCAGGGTGCGACGCATTAATTTTTGGATGAGTGCCTTTGCCTTGGCTGCAATGCCTGGTGGCCAGTTTGGCCAGGCAATGGATTGGTGGCTGTTAATCCAGACCGTTTGTTCCATTTCGCGGAGAGACGGCCGTTTTCCAGGTTCGTCGGCAAATATTTTGGCCTGCTGTGCCAAAACCTGGCGCCGGGTCTGGTCAATCGTCTGGGCTGCTTGTTCAATATTTTGGGATAAAGTGTCCATTTAACCTCCTACCACCACGCCCAGGCGGTTAAGCAAGGCCATCAGCCCCGCCTGTGTCTTGTCTGAGCTTATTTCTTTCAGCCGATTATATTGGGTTTGCACAACCTGGTGGCGAACGGCCGTGTCGCTGACCAAAATATGCCCCATTTCTGCAACCGCTTCATAGCCCAACTCAGTAAAGAGTACGCCAGCTCCACCCAGCGTTTCAGGAATGGCGCTGCTGCTACGGGCCAAGATGGGAACGCCATAGACCATACTTTCCAACAAGGGCACGCAAAATCCCTCGTGCTGGCTGGCAGTCACGTAGAGAGTAGCCCTTTTATAATAATCCTGAAGCTGGGAATCCCCCACGTGCCCGACAAGATGCGCCCGATCTTGTAAGTCTAGATCAGTGATTAGCTGCTGTAGCGCTTCAACATAACTGGTTAAGTGGGTCGAGCCAACCACAAAAAGCTGCGAGTGCGGGTTGATACCGTGGTGGTAAACGGCAAAAATGCGCAGAACATCTTCCACTGCCTTGTTCGGGGCAACACGCCCTACTGTCAACCAGGTGCTAGCTTGTTGCGGTGACATATCTTCCAGACGGCCGTTTCCCGCAGGCTTGGGCAGCGAAAGAAAAAGGGGGAGAACGGCCGTTTTTGCCGGGTCAAACCCGGCTTCAATCAATTCTTGTCGGTTAAACTCAGAGTCGCCGACGGCCAGCTCAGCTTGGGTCATCGTTTGCAAGGCGCGCCTTCCCATATTGCACAGCGCCGCCTGCTGCCTGTCCCAGCCCGCAAAAAAGTTTGCCGGGGTGATATTGTGGTAAATTAGCAGCTTTCGCCCACGAAAAGCGTTAAATAGCCGGATGTTTGGCGAGTAAATAGAGTAGTGAAGAATAAGGAGATGATCCCTGTTTTCCAGGAAGGGAATAAAGTGCGCATCGGGCAAAACGCGCCCCTGAAATTGCGGCCCTACATGCTGGGCGTACATCGCCGTTTGAAAGCCCCACGCCTTCAATTGGGCATCAATTGCCAAAGCGCTGTTGCTAACCGCATCCCCGGGTATCATGCCAAAGGCCAGTTGATGAATTTGCATTTTACGCGCTACTTCCCCTCATCGGGCAGGCGGGCTTCAAGCGCTGCGATACGTTGGGTGTCCAGCTCATGCCGCTGCACCAGCTCATCAAGCGTCAGCAGCATCTGCCGGTTTAGCTCGGCTTGCTGCTGCATGATGGGCAGCACATACCACCGAGTCGAGAGCCAATTCCAGGTACGGCGAAAAGCGACAATGACGGGGCCAAAAAGGGGCACGCTAGAGGTGAAGGGATGCTCGTGAAGCGGTTCTTGCGCCAGAAGGTCGATCATAAGGCGGTTAAGTGTTTCTGAGGCGGGAAGGGAGACGGCCGTATTTCCCGGAAGCAACGATTCTGGTCCAACGTGCGCAACTTGTGGCAACGTGCCGCGGGAAGTCAACGCCTGAGCAATGCGGTCCCGGATGGCTGCCTGATCCAGCGCCGCATCGCGGATTTCAATGATGGCGGCTTCCTCATGCGGTGTTCTCATTTCTTTTTTCCTTGTGCCATTGTTTTGGCGTATGCGTCTTCCAACCGGTCTGTCATCTGGCTGATGGTGTAGTGAGCCAGAACTTTATGGCGGCCTTGCTGCCCCATTTCATGGCGCAGTTCAGGATTTTCTAACAAGGTTGCGATGCAGCGCTGTACAGCTTCGGCACTATTGGGCTCGGCCAAAAGCCCATCCACACCGTGGCGAATAACATTGCGAACGGCCGTAATGTCCGCGCCAATTACCGGCTTACCCGTCAACCACGCTTCAAGGTACACAATGCCAAACGCCTCCCCACTAGAAGGGAGGACCAATAAATCGCAAGCTTGCAACAGCTCTATTTTTTCTGCATCCTCGACTTTATCCAAAACATAAAGATTCTCCAAGTTGCCGTATTTAGCCCACAACGCTTTCGATTCCTCCGTTTCTGGTCCAGCTGCTACCAGCAAGAGATCGGGATAATCGGCCTGCAGCTTGCTGAACGCTTCCAAAACGAGGGCTAGACCCTTGTATTTAGATTTGCGACTTAGAAAAAGCAGCAGTGCGCCGTTCGTTGGCAGGTTCAGGCTGTGACGGGCTGCGTGCTGGCTGCCTGGCGGGTAGTTGGCCGGGTCGAGACCCACACCGATGGTGCTAATTCGCTCCGGGTTCAATCCCAAATCCATCGTTAGCAGAAAGTCATGTTCCGCCTGCGTGTCGGCCAAAATGTGGTCAGCTCCCTGCAGGATGGTGCGCTGAAAGCCAATGTTATAGGTGACTTCTTGTTCGGGATGCAAGTGAGGGGTCACGACGATGGGCACGCCCAGCCGTTTAGCTGCCCAGTAACCGTAGGCAACATGGGAATAGACCAGGCAGTTAAGATGAATGAGATCATAGGAACGGCCGTTTCGCAGCATCTGCCCAAACATCCCCGGGGCGATGGGACCGCCGCCTAAAAAGATAAGCGGCTCATACAGCCGGGAGCGATTTTGCCAGTAGTGACGCAGGCCAAAATGGAGCATGCGCCACACGGATCCCCGACGATACATACTCCAAAAACGATGCACTCTGACCCCATTTTTGTGCTCAAAAGGGGGCAAGACGTTGGCCCAGGTATGGAAATCAACCGAGCGCGCCGTGTAGACATCCACCGCATGACCTCGAGTGACCAGCGCTTCAGACAGGTCAGCGATATATTTTTCGGCGCCGCCTATGGCTGGCGGGTATTGGTGGGTAACGTGTAAAAAGCGCATAATTTACGGCGTGGTCCAGCTTGCAAGCGTGCTTTCCAGATGATCGATAATGATGGGCCAGGTGTAGTTTTGCAAGACGTAGGAACGGCCGTTTTCCCCCATCATCCGTGCCATATCAGGCTGGGAAATGAGCTGATGAACCGCAAAGGAAAAGTCACCATAGGTAGCAAATGCCAGACCGCCCCGACTGCGTGTCACGTGACCCACGGTAACCGGGCACGCTTGATGGACCAACACCGGGCACCTAGCTAACCACGCTTCCATTAAAACAAGCGAAAAGCTTTCGTTTAAAGAAGGATGGACCAGCGCGGTGGCTCCGGCAAAAAGGGACCGCTTCTCGGCTTCAGAAACAAAGCCACGTACGTCAAATGGTGGCTTTGCCGGGGGACGATACGGGCCGTCGCCAGCCAACACCAGCTTTAACAACTGCCCGTTATCGGCCAGCCGCGGCCCGTCGTCGGCCAGTCGCTGAACGTAATCGTAGAGCAGCGCCAGATTTTTGCCTGCTTCCAGCCGCCCGACGGTCAGCAAATACGGCGGGGCTGCCCGCACTCTTTCTCCGGTAGGTGCTGGCGAATCAGAAACGGCCGCACCCAACACATCGTGCCGCTTCAGATTCACCCTCAGTTGATTTATCGTCAGCGACTGCTCCTCTGGTGTCAAAAATAGAACGCCGTGCACTTCCTCCAAGAGCAGGCGGGATAATTCCAAGTAAGCATAAGGTTCATGATGTAAACACGGGAGCAGAATCGTCCGTTCCGGGGCGATCCAGGCCGCCGCTTGGGCCAGTGCAGCCTGATAAGGCAAAACCAGTACGGCATCGTAGCGGTGCGCCTCCTTGCTAAGCGCCTCATACAAAGGGTGGCTGTGGGCCCCGGCCGCCAGCCATGCTTGTTGCTGCGCTGGGCTCAGGTGCCACTGATTGAGCAGTCGCTGGGAAAGGTCCTGAAAGCTTGTCTTTTGGTAGCTGGTAACGGGGAAGCGGCGCACCGTAACCCCGTTGTGGGCTGTGCTGCCCGCTTCAACCACATTTTCCCAGGAATAGTAATCTGTGGCGCAACTGGTCCAGACATGTACCTCATGGCGGCGATCTGCCAGCTGTTCTGCCAGGTTGCGAGCCAGGGTTTCTGCGCCGCCCAGAATTTCCGGGCCGTAGCGAGGCGTGACGATTGCCAGGCGCATCAGGATTTTGGCGGGACGCTTGCGGCTAGCTGGGCTTGTAATGCCGCGATGGTGCGCTGTTGCTGTTGGGTAACGGCCGTTAACTGCCCTACCGCCTCCCACAAATGCTGATTGACGGCTTGCTGATGCTGCAGGCTGCGATTGACATAAAATAACCCGATGCCGTGGAGCGCGCGGCGCACCTTTTGCAGCAGGCCACCAATCAGCGGCAACTGACTCCACCCCGTTTCATTGAGCAACATCTCTCGCTCAAAGCGGGGAATTTTTTCGGCGGCTTGCTGCATGTGGGCATAAAGCGCAATGTCATAGGGAATATCGGCTGGTTTGCCAGGGAAGACAACGGGTGGGGTTACGGCCGTATCCAGTTCATTGCGGGCTTTTGCCGCCTGAATTCGGGTCTGGATTTGGCTCCAGGCTAAATTTTTGTCCTCGGGCAATTGTGCTGTTAAGGGGTCACTGTTCATGTTGCTTCACCTTGTGAGAGGGGCATACGCACGGCTCTCGTTTGTTCGGTCAGGGTGGCGTGAGCTGGTAAATATCCAGGTTAACCTGGTAGGCAAGCAGCTCCGTAGGAATTCGGTCACTGGGCGTTTCCATGAGCGGAGTGCTAATTGTTTGGGAATGGGTCTGCTGTATTTGCCAACCGGCCCATGCTGGCGCCGGTGCTCCATCCGCCGCCAGCCAGTACACGGAACGGCCGTTCTCCACCCAGTTGGTTATGGCCGTTTTTAACCGCATATCATCTCGCACGTCGGACTGAACGGTAAAGATTGTCTTGTCGAAGATGAACCATAACGGTAAATCCAACCTTTGCGCGGCATTAGGGGCCTCCATCAGTAAAACAGCCTCGTCTGGCAAACTGTCCGCCAGTTCTCCTAGCTGCGCTGTCAATCCATTATATTCCACCAGCCCGGCTACGAACCGTAAATGTTGCCCAAACCCTGCCAACAGCAGCAGCAAGATGCCCAGGGGCACCACCGCAATAAACCACCGATCGGCCCGGTGAGGCCACAAAAACCAGATGAGCTGAGCCATTCCCAGGAGCATAACCGGAAAAGCCAGCGGCACAAAGCGCCGAACGACCCAAAAATGATCCAATGCGGTCCCGGCGCCCAGCAGATAAAGCGGTGCAATATTTCCGGCCAAGATAAATAGCGACAGCCGCGCGGCGGTTGTCTCCGCCTTATAAATGAGGAGAAGGGACCCAAGCAGGCCAGCTATCAGCCCGGCGCGGGTCAGGTAAAGTCTGCTAAGCTGTAAAGCCTGGTCCGTTCTGGCAATCATCGGCAGATCGACGCTTTGGCTCAGGACGGCCGTTCCCACCATTACCACGCCCAAACCAAGCGGCAACCCAAGCTGCCAGCGCCGTGGTCGATGAAACAGCCAGCGCAACCCGCTGTCCAGCCGGGGACGCAGCCAACCCAGCAAGAGCAATCCAACAATCAGACCCATTGCGCTCAGCAGCATATTGGGCCAGTTGGCGGCGAATAACCGGGTCAGCCAATCAGCCGGGTAAGGATAGCCGTCTGCCGCGGCAACCAGCGGATTGGCGATGAAAGTGGGCAGTAGAACCCGCACCGCATGGTCTAAGAAATAAATCGTGGCGATCACGCTGGCGTGCCACAGCGCCTGGATATTTAGTAAAAGGTAAACGCCAATTGCCCACCAGTAGGCAGGCTGGAACTGTCGTCGGAGCCATAAGTAGAGAAAGACGACAGCCAGCGTAACCGGGACCAGCACGGTGTCTAGCTTGGCCAGGGTGAGCAGCCCGAAGCAGGCACCTGCCAGAACGGCCGTTGCCCGATTGCCCGTTTCCAGGAGCAAAAGCAGCAAAAAAAGCCCGCCCCAAAAGAAGACCTGTACCATGATTTCGGCGGTAGGATAGCCAGTGAACCAAACCTGCGTCAGGCTAAAGGTGAGCAGCAAAAGGGTGAGAAAGCCAACGGGCTGGCCAAACAATCGGGCCGTTACCAGGTGGATGGCCAAACTGCCCGTAAGTGCCAGAACCATTGTTGTGAGCAGGGCCAGCGGGACGCCACCTGCCGCGTAAAAAACAGCAATCAGCGCCGGGTAAAGGTGAAAGGCATGTGGCAGGTAGATGCCTGCGTCCGTATCGCGAATGGTGAGGCCGCTGAGGCGCTGGCCTTCGCTCCAGGGGCCGGGAAAGCCTGCCTGATACAGCCGCGTTTCTGGCCAAACCAGCACGGAGCGCAGCTCGGCTTGAACGGCCGTAATCTCTGAATCCTGTACCAAAATGCCGCCTGTTTTGGCAATATAGATACCTGTGTTGACATAAACGCCGTGATCTCGCCCCCCTACAATGTACTCAGACGGCCGTCCTGACAAAAAAACAGCAATGATGAGGAGGAGACCAATGACCCAGTCAGACCAGTGCCAGGGTAAATGGCTTAACGGCTGCCAAACACGGCCGTTGCGCCAACCAATGCCGCCCACTAAAACAGTGCCTCCCACCACAATTCCGCTAAGCAGCGGCAAGGAAAATCGGTCAAATTCTGCCAGCGTGAGTGCCAGCCAGCTGACTGTGGCCAATCCAGCGAGCAGCCACAAAAAGAGCGCCTCCACGCCGCGCACATGGCGTTTGGCCATGCCCCCGATGTTCAGCCAGACGGCCGTTCCCGGCAGCAGCAACAGCAAGACCAGTAAGAAGGCGCCCACGACAGTCACGACTGTCGGGTTTCCCTTGTCTGGTCCAGAGCCGGGTCAGCGCGCAGCTGAGCCAATTCTGCGTCTAGCTCCTGCTGGCGTTGCTGTATGGAAATCAGTTCAGTAAGGAGCCGGTCTGTTTCCAGGGTTTGGGTATTCAACTGACTGTTCAGGCGTTCGATTTGACGCTTCAAGAACGCATTATGCCCGGTTTGCTGTTGGGTCAAGCTGTGCACCAGCCATTTGGCTGCAATCCCGGCCCAGGCACGACGCAGCCTGGCCATGAGCGCACCCAGCGGAGAATCGCTGGCAGGAAAGGTGAATTCTGTCAGTGGGGGCGGTGCCAGCTCTAGCGTGGCTTTGGCGGTGATGGCTGCGCGGCGCAGCTGAAGCAGTGCAGCTTGTACGGCCGTAAGCTGCTCCGCTGAGCTGCTGGGCGGGAGGTTGGGCTGGGGAACGGCCGCTTCAAAATAAACCAGTCGCAAAATATCCAGCTCCTCGAAAATAGGATGCTGAGCCAGATAGGCTGCTTCTGCAGGTACAAAATCATGCAAAAATTGCTCAGGCGTGTAATGCTTTAGCACATAACGTAAGCGATTGCGGTGCAGTGTTGGCAGCTTCAATCCGCTTATTGCGTCCATGGTGGCCGACTCATCATGAATGGCCACGGCATCGGGCGTCACGACAACGCGGTAGCCAGCCGAACGGGCACGGGTACAGAAATCGACTTCTTCATAATAAAAGGGGTGGAACGATTCATCGAGCAGTCCGATTTTGGTCAGAACTTCTTGCCGTACAGCCAGCGCCGCCCCGGTGACGTAGGGCACATCTTGCAGCGTCGTCACCTGGTTACTGTCCGGCTCCTTGTAGTGAAAGTGATGGCTATTTGCCAACGGATAGGTGAGTTCTGCCCCTAAATGCTGAATAGTGCCGTCTGGGAAAAGGAGCTTGCAACCAACGATGCCGATAGCGGGGTCCTGGCGAAACGGCCGTATCAATTCCTCTAGCCAGTTCGGACGAACCAGCACGTCATTGTTTAGCAGCACGATCACATCCGCCGAAACGTAGGGTAGCCCGGCGTTGATGCCCCGGCTAAATCCCAGATTTTCGTCATTTTGAATGAGTTGCACCTGGGGAGTGTGCTGGCGCAGCCAGCGCACGGAATCGTCATCGGAGGCATTGTCTACCACAACAACCTTGTAGTTGACATAAGTTTGACTTAGCAGCGGGGGCAAGCACGTTTCCAGCAAGGAACGGCCGTTCCAATTCAAAATTAAAATGGCAACTGATAACTCGTTTGGCGTTCCGCTGGCTGATTCTTGGCCCGTTTCCATCTATCTATCTGCTTTCCCTAAAATATTTAAGGAAGTTTACCATCAACCATGAACAATTAACCATTCATCACGGATGCCAGGTGATGGTTGGCGGGACGGCCGTTTCGGCATAAGGGCCATTCGCCAGATCGTCAAAATAGCCGTTGGCCAGCAAGCTACTGTAGGAAAAAAGAGCGTGTCCCGCCGTGCCAGCAGCCCGCGCCAGTTCAATCCGCACTGCGATTTCAGCAAAGGAGCAGTAGCCCGCACCGATGCCTGGAATGATAAAACGGCCGTTGTTGTCGGCCTGAAAATCGCTAATCAACGTTTCCCATCGTTCACGAATCCAATAGTCAGCAGAAGTGGGTGCAGGGTCTTCCAAATAGTTGCCGTCGTCATCACAATCGTTGTAGCTGCTGCCGGGGTAAATCATCGGCGAGATGCTGTCGATGAAGTTTCCTGCCAGCCACGCTTTCGAGTCCTGATAGTAGGTGAGGTTGCCTTGCTGCGGTGCCCCGGGGAAGCTCCAGGCAGCATCCAGCTCATGAATGGGCCAAACGGCAGCCGAGAGCCACAAACCGGTCTTTAGCGGTACAACTTCTTCATAAAACCGGCGCACGGTGCCATTGACCTGTGCCCGCTGCCAATCGGCGTAGTCGCTGCCGCTGAAGCAGTCTGCGCCATAACGCTCTTCGCTCACCGGGTCACAGGAAGTGTCGCTGCCGCCGTACCGAATATGATCCAGATGCAGCCCATCGATGTCGTACCGAGTCACCAAATCCTGCCCCACGGCAACAAGATGATTGTCCAGAACGGGCGAAGCCGGCGTGCCGCGCAGATAGGCACCGCAAAATAGCGCGTCACTGCTGTTCCATATCAGACCATTTGGCTTCTCATCGGTGCTGCCGTGTTCATTGAGCAGCAAATGATAAAGGGGCGTGGGGGTGACGCTGGCGTCTGGCGGCGTATCGCAAAAGCTGCCGCCGTTCCAAACCGGGTAAACATTCATGTAGGCGTGCACCTGAATGCCGGCAGCGTGCGCTCGCTTGATCATCGTCGCCAGGGGGTCCCACAATGGGTCTGGTGGCTGGCCGTACACGCCGCTGACGCGGTCGGCCCAGGGCTCCAGCCCAGGCGTGTAGTAAGCGTCGGCAATGCCCCGCACCTGAAAGAAGATGGCGTTAAAACCAGCACTGGCCACATTTTGCACAATTTCGTCTATTTTGGCCAGGTTAGCGGGCTGGCCAAAGTTGGTCCAGTCGAAGCGGGTCACCCAGATACCACGGAATTCGATTATTGGCTCTGGCGGATTTGTGCTTTGGTTGTTGAGGATGAGGGGCAGGTAAACGGCCGTATCTCCCGCAGGCGCCGCGCTGGCCTGAAATGCAATCCCTAAAAAAAGCGCCAAAAATGCGCCAAGTAAACAGATGATTCGTTTCATAATGTATTCCAAAAGGCAAACGCAGGCGTTTCTTTACCTAATTCGACAATATCGCTTTGATCGGATAGGTAGACAATACCGTATGCCCCGTTTCTGTAATCAAAACCTGTTCTTCCAGCTTCACACCCGGTCCGCCTGCCCTGTGGCCAACATAGCTCTCCACACAAATAACCATGCCCGGCTCAAGCTGACCGCCATAGCCGGCTTCGTCCCATGCGGAAGGAAAATAGACACAAGGATATTCGTCGCACAGGCCAACCCCGTGATACAGGCAAGAGTAATAGCGATATTCACTGGGATCATATTGAAAAGAATCAAACGTCATTTCTTTATAAGATAGCCCCGGCTTCAACCAGGCCGTGTTTCGCTGAATTTGTTCATAGGCCATGTTGTAGATTTTCGTTTGCTCCGGCGTAGGCTGCACGTCGCCACAAAGCCAGGTTCGAGAGATATCCACACACATACCGTACGTGCCAATCAAATCTGTGTCGAACGCCACAAAATCGCCCGCCTCAATCAAGCGGCTGCTGCATTCCTGGAACCAGGGATTGGTACGTGGCCCGGATGCCATAAGCCGGGTCTCAATCCATTCGCCGCCGCGAGCAATGTTTTCAGCATGCAGGTAGCTCCATAAGCGTTGTTCAGATACGTTGGGTTTCATATGTTGCCGCATCACGTCCATCGCTTGTTCACAGGAGTAGATAGCGCAGCGCATCATTTTGATCTCTTCATCACATTTAATGCAGCGCGCCAGCTCCATCACTTCTTCACCATTGAAAAGCGTGATCTGGTTTGCTTTTAACGCATCGGCCCCTTCAGGATTGCAGCGGTCAATGGCTAGCCTCATGTTGCCACCCCCATATTGTTTAACCAAATCTGCAATTTCTGCGGCCCACTTTTTGGCTTGTTCTTCAAAACGGTCCCCGGCCACAAAGTAATACCAGGACGTTGCGGTACGAACTTCATCAATTACTTCACTGTGGTCGTTCAAAAAAGCTGTGTCATGGTAGTCAAACATCACAACCGGTCCTTCTGTCGGCACAAAAACATACCGTGCCGCATTGTGGGTTACCCAAAGCTGCATGTTGGTGCTGTCTGTTGCATAGCGCATATTTAGCGGATCAAAAAGAACGATGCCCGCGTAATCATGCTGGCGAAGCTGCTGGCGCACCCGCTCTAGCCGGTATTTTCGTATCAAGGGCTGGTTGGGCAGTTCAAGGCCTGCGGCTTTCCATTCGCCAATTGCCAGGTTGCCGGGGCCAAGCGTATGTAAATTCAATGTCTTCGCATATTCAAGCGTTTCCGGGGATGGTTTTTGCAGTGCGCCAATCTTTGAACGATGTTTGCCAACAATTTGTTTACCTGAGGGGCTCATTGCGGGATTCTCCTTCCACATAGAATTAGGAAATAACCGTTTTTACGTGACGTCTACTCACTATACCCAAATTACGCAATTACTCAATAACTCAATATAATCGTCTTCATGAAGCAACCACAGAAATTCACAACCAGTGGGGGGCGCATAATTTACACTTTCCCCGTCCAATCATTCCCCAGCCTGATAAATAATATTTACATTATCAGCGACGGCAATAATTTGATTTTGGTTGATTGCGGCTCTGGCTTTGCCCAGGCGAATGACCAACTGCTGGCGGGGATTACGGCCGTTTCCCAACAATTCAACGAAGCGATCAGCCTGGAAGCGGTCAGCCATATCCTCATAACCCACGGACACATTGACCATTTTGGTGGGCTGCCCTTTGTGCGCCAGTTCACGGCTGCCCCTGTGGGTGTGCACGTCCTGGATCGGCGTGTTCTCTCCAATCACGAAGAGCGGGCCATCTTCTCCTCCAGCCGCCTGGACACCTTTCTGGAAGGGGCTGGCGTTTCTGAAGAGCGGCGCGAGGCGTTGATGCAGGTTTATCTGTTTGGCAAGCAATATTACAAATCAACGCCAGTGCAGTTTCTATTAGAAGAAGGCACACCTACCGTGGGCGACATTGAAGTTCTTCACGTGCCGGGGCATTGTCCAGGGCAAGTATGCCTGCTGGTGGATG
>CBDUOF010000046.1:0-19282 GCA_965368765.1 uncultured Anaerolineae bacterium
CCGGCAAGCCACAGCGGGCAAAAATGCGGAAATACGCTGCAAAATGCGCCTGGTACTGATCATCCAGTCCAGCTTCGTCCGCATCCAGACTGTAGCTGTCTAACATGGTAAATTCACGGCTGCGAATCAGCCCTGCCCTCGGGCGCGGATCGTCCCGCCACTTCATCTGAATATGGTATGCCATTTGCGGTAGTTGTCGGTAAGAATGGATTTCTTGCCGCGCCAAATCAGTCAGGGTTTCTTCATGGGAAAGGGCGAGAAGTAGCGAACGGCCGTTTCTATCCTTTAGTCGCCCGAGTTCTGCATCAATTTCATACCACCGACCAGATTCTTGCCATAGCGCAGCCGGATGCACCAGCGGCATCTTGATTTCCTGACCACCCAACGCGTCCATTTCCTGCCGCATAATCATTTCCAGCTTTTGCAGCGTGCGCTGTCCTAAATGCAAATAACTAAACACCCCCGCCGCCAGTTGCCGCACAAAACCTGCTCGCAGCAGCAGTTTGTGTCCCAACACTTCGGTGGCTGCCGGAGCTTCACGCAATGTCTGGTTCATCAATCGGCTCATCTTCATTTTAAAAAATCCTTCGCCACAAAGATTAGCGAGATTTCTGAGATGGATCCCTATTTCCCAGCACGCTCTTTCTCTCTGGCTGCTAAATTTCAATTTCTAATCATCCAGTGCCAAAACAAAAATGCCCCGTGCCGGACAGACACGGGGCAAAACATTTTCACATTTGCAGATCGGTTGTTAGATTAGTCGAAATTTCTCATGTGCTGCATATGCGACAAACGCCAGCCTCCCGCTGCCCAGGCAACGGGGCAGCTAGGTACAGGAAAATAGCAAGTTACAATAGTTCGCTGCTTACACATGATGGCGTAACCATACAGAAACAGATCTCGTTTGTCAACAAATTAATCGATTGCAGCAGGGCTATTCCAAAGTCAGGTAACGGTTGCCAGCGCAAGATTAAGCTGCACGTTGAAATGGCGTCTGGCGGATGCCAAATTTGAGAATCCCATCTTGCTGGCTAAACCAACAATGAAATTGTTCAACGCCGCTACAACCTGAGCCTGGTTATCATCATTCATGCGAGTCGCATCTTCGCGCAATGTTTTGTCACGTCGATAATGTAACCCGTTTTCAATGCCCCAATAGCTTCTTGTCCACTCAAGTAGTTGATGCGCTGTGCCCCGCTCTAGTGATAGACTGGTAATTCCGTAAACGACCTCTTCTGTGATTTCGCCTGTCCGACAAGATGTTCTTGTCCTCTCCAGCTTGAAAACCTGTTGTAGGCCAGGCCAATTCACAAATTCTGTTTCATCCTGTATCAACGTCAACTTTCGCTTTTCCAGACGACCATGTGCTTTCTCACTGCTTTTAGCAACCCTTTCTGGTTGTCGAGAAATAAACCATCCTTTTGCTTTTCGAGGTGGCACAAAGAATTGTTCTACATCTTGACGCAATCGCTTCTGGTTGTCCTTAACGAACCAGATATAGTCGCCACCTTGCCCAATAATCTGAACCGACAGTTTGCGCTGCGTAAACATCGCGTCGCCGCAGACCACACGTCCCTTCAAATTTAGCCTGGCTAGGAGGCGCGGTGCGGCTGTGATTTCATTCTCTTTTTCCCCTGCGCCAACAGCGACCTGAAAAAGTGTAATTCCTTCTTCGGGCAGATATGCCGCCAGTAAGTGGAGTCCCTTTGTGTTTCCTTTCGGGATCGTTCCGCGCACTGTTTTTCCATCTAATGTAACCAGAATGGTTTGCTGACCACCAAATTGCCAGTATAAAAACAGGCGAAATATATCTTGCAACTCATCCTCTTTCACGACATTACCTAATGTTCGTCGAATCGTGTTGTACGCAGGTACACTATCGCGTTCTATTTTGAAGGATGAAACCAATTGCCGTCGTCTTAATTTCATCCATTCAGCCATGCCCTTTGGGGTATCTTCTCCCGCCAACTTGGCTAGCAAGATAAAAATCAGGATGTGGGGCAATTTGTATCGTTTTCCCCGTGCTTTTCGGGAATCAGTTAATCGCTGTAGGTCTATCATCAATTCGCTAACGCTGAAAACAAACCCTTCTTTCTCGTTGTCTTTCAATATGATATGATCCATTTGAACCTCTTTTGTTGTTTCGGTGGTGTGCAAAACTACGATGATAACAAATTGAGGTTCATTTGCTTCTTTTCATTTGGAACTTTGGAATCGCCCTGTCGATTGCAGGTGAAAACGAAACGTTCTTTGAATTAAAAAATAATGATTTTCCCGTTTTCCCTGAGCAAACCACTGAGAAATGGCGATTTTTACGTCAAAAGAGTTTTTGTGGTTTACCCACAACTGCCTAGGGAATGCTCAATTCAGAAAAAGCGGCATCTAATGGCTTTTCGGCGGAGGACTCTTGCGCCATTATCCAGTCGATGACGGGTTGTCGCCAGTTGATAGCGGTGTTGTAACCATCAGGATCATACACAGAGAGCAGCGCGTAGTCGTCGCCTCCCGCGTACATAAAATCGTTCACCAGCACCGTGTAAAGCGAATCCCTGTCTAATTCCTCACCGGTTGACTTCAAATACCAACGGAAATTGTCGCGATAGACCCCCCCATAAATTGCCGACGACTGACCCAGCACTGCCTCCAACTGTTCGCCCGTTAAGGCAAGCTCCACAATGACGTTTTCAAAAGGCATAAACGTAACGATATCTGCCAAGGCAATGTCGCCGGGAGGCAAATCGGCCCGCATCCCGCCTGAATTGGTAATGGCCACATCGGCCGTGGGGTAGGCCCAGAGCCACGCCTCGGTAATGAGTGCCTGCATGCCTTCGCTGCGGCGGATTAATCCCTGCCTGCTGTAGCCGATGGTGCGGTTAAGCTCAGCATCGGCTTCTGCCTGCCAACGCGCCACAATTGCATCCACTGTCGGATCGGCCGTGCCATCGATATTGTCCGCCACGCCATATTCAACCGACACCACGCTGTCGCTCGCCGTATCAAAATGAAAAGTGGCAAAGGCATAGCTGGCCAAAGCCGTGCCCCCTTCCAGCAGTACAATATCGTTTATTTCGCTGGCAAATAGTTCATTGCAATGCCCGCCTCCCAGCAAATGAATGCCCAAATCCGCAACGTCTTCCGCTAAACTCTCTAATTCTGTCCGGCAAATGTGCCCCGGCACTAAAATCATCTCTGCCCCTTCAGCTTTTACCTGAGGCACCACTTCACGCAGGGCCCTTTCATAGTCAATAAAATCAAAACCAGCCACGTTGACCGGGTTTGTCACGGTTGGGGTGCGAGTGGTGGTAAGGCCAATAATGCCCACCTGAATATCATTGACGTTAACAAGGACATACGGCCGTATCCCCAAATCTACAGGAGTCGTACCGTCACTTTTATAGCGAATATTAGCGCTGAGAAAAGGAAATTCGGATTCAGCGGCGCGTGTTTGCAGGGCATCCAGGCCAAAATCAAACTCATGGTTGCCCACGGCAGCTGCATCGTAGCCCATCGCGTTCATCACCTCTGCCATACTTTGCCCCTGAAACCAGGTAGAAATTGCTGGGCCAGTCCACATATCGCCACCGCTCAAAAGCAAGAAGTTTCCATCTGGCTGGTACTGTTCGGATGCACGCCAAAGTCCAACTAAATTGGCCGCATTAGACCCAGCCCGCGAACCAGCCATCCAACCGTGTTCATCATTGGTGTACAAAATGGTAATTTCTCGTACAGTGTTGGTATCGGGAACGGCCGTTTCTTCACCTTCAGCTGATTGACGGCAGCCAATCAAACTTAGCCCTATAAAAATCAGCAGCCCTAGCTGAGCCAACCGTCGCCCAATTGATTGATGTTGCTGTATCATGCACACTCTCCCTATTAATTGGAGCATACTTTGCCGTTTCTGGACGAAAAAAGCAAACTGCTACCTAAAATCACGCCTTCCAAGGTAAGCGTTGTAAAAATGCGCAGCGAGGCGTGATTGCCCGCCAATATTCAAATGGGAGCTTGTCATCGTTCAACGACGCAGCCTGAAAGTCGATTGAGCAAGTCGTCCTCCGGCGCGATTGTTTGCTATTCGCTATAAGTTGGAACTAAAATTCATATCTTGACGTTATTATTTCATACTGTTATCGATTTTCATTTCACCTCACGCTATACAGCGGAATCGTGCTATTTAGCAAATCACAGAAAGTTCTTTGAAAAACGAAGCGCGATTTCTCTGTGATTTGCTCAAGCAAAAACCAATTTTCCGCTCATTCTTAATCAAATTTTTTTCGGGTTTTTACAAATTACTGGCAAAGTAAAGAGATAATTGTGGAAAAACATTTTCGGCATCACACCTGGCTCAGCTTGATCGTTATTCTTTTATTGCTCTTAGCCGCCTGTGGCGGAGGGAGCGATGAAGCCGTTCAAGAAAGCAGTGACGCCGATACAGGCGCCGTTGACGATGCCACCGACAGCGAATCGATTGATGAAGAAGATTTTGGGGCAACTGGCAGTGAGAAGGATAGCGGTGGTCTACCACCGACGCCCAATACGGGCAGCAAGGTCAACGCAACGCGCCCAACACCCGAAGCAGTTGCTGCCCAGGAAACGCTTGCCACAGCAACCCCACCGGCCAATCGCATAGAGCTGCAGGAATCCGCTACTCCTGTCCAATTAGATATAGTACTCCTGTTAGATGCCACCGGCAGTATGGCCGACGAGTTAGCCATCTTCAAGGCTGGCCTGGACAGCATGGGCACCAATTTACAGGCCTTGCCGAATGCGACTTCGCTACGCTATGGTTTTGTTGTTTACCGTGATCACGCCAAAACCGAACCCTCCCAGATATTTCAGCTAACTGACGATTGGGAACACTTTGCCACAAGCGTGGCAAGCGTAACGGCCGTTGGCGGTAACGATTATGCCGAAGATCTAAACGGCGGACTTTACCGGGCAATTACGGAGATAAATTGGCAAACCAATGCGCTTCGACTGCTGATTTTGTTAGGAGACGCCCCACCTCATCTGGATGCACCAGAAGCGATTTCGTTTGATGCGGTCCTGACCCTTGCAGCTGAGCGAGATATCGTTATTTATGCGATAGGCAGTGACGATCTGAATGAGCAGGGGAAGGAAATTTACCAACAGATTGCTCAGGAGAACAACGGCCGTTTCCTATTTATCAGCAAAAACCCGGATGCTGCCCAAACGGTTGCTACGGCCGTTTACCCGATGACCGACTTACCCTCCGTCTTGGTTGAAATTTTGCAGGAGGTGCTAAATGAATAAGCTCCTTAAGAAGTTCCGATCTTGTGCCTCAGGTTGGCGGCAACGATCGTTCCTTTGGTTAATGATGGTGGGGCTTCTCCTGGTTATTATCCCGGCGGCCTGTTCTACGAAACCAGAGACGATTATAGTTGAAGTCACCCGGGTTGTGACTGAAACGATTGTGGAAGAAGGCGAACTGGTTGCCGTGACCCGGGTAGTTATCGAATCTCAGGAAGAAGCGGTAGAGGAAGCGCCAGAAGCTGAGCTGGACAGTGAACCACCATCGGCAACTGGCAGTGAAGGGGATGCTGAGCCACTGCCCCCACCGCCAAACAGTGGCCCAAAAGTAGCTGAAAGCAGAGGATCTACAGAAGCGGCAGAACTTGCTGTAGAAACGGCCGTAACGCTACGTGCCAACCAAATCAGTAATGAGGCCCAAACCATTATTACAGCAAATGGTAGTTTAAATGCCACAGCGTTACAAAAATGGTGTGAACAGGCTACCAGAATCTATAAAAAACGATGCGGTTAGCAACTGGCGCAAAAAAAGAGAGGCCAAGCATTCGCCTGGCCTCTCACTATGGAAGTAAACACCTACTGTGATGTAAACGAGGCAGGGCACCTGTTTACAACAACCCGATTCAACAACTCGCTGTAAAAGCATCCCTGGCAGGACACTGGCTCACCCAAGTACTGCTACTATCTCAAAAGAGGCAGTTAAGCCGTCGTGAGATTTCACGTTTTAGAGTGCAATCAAACAACAAAATTTAGGAAGCTGGTGTTAAAACGTGACCGCTTCAACAAAACCAAGACACTCCAGATTACACATAATGTTTTGACTCTGCCGTTTTTTCTTCAACGGCGGCTTATGCAGCTATCATATCATTTTTGGCATGAGTCGATAGTGCCATTTGTCATACGCAAGTTATGACATTCTGCTAATATCAATTTCAAACTCAAACCGTCTGATTATTCCACCAACTCATAAAGCTCGACCAAAACGCCACTAGCCGACTTTGGATGAATAAAGGCAAATTTGCGCCCATCAGAACCCGTCATTGGCACCTCATTGATGAGCTGCACCTCAGCCGTTTTCAGCGCAGTTAGGGCTGCTTCAATATCTTCGACTTCAAAACAAAGATGGTGCATGCCGGCCCCCCGTTTCTCTAAGTAGCGGGCAACGCCACTTTCGGTGTCAGTTGGTTGCAATAGTTCGATTTTACTCTCTCCAACAGGAAGAAACGCAACGTCGACCGCTTGACTGGCCACATGCTCCTTCTTGGCCAATTCCAATCCCAGCACGTTGACCCAAAAATCTGTAGCCGCCTCTAAATCTGGTACCACGATGGCAATATGGTTTACTTTTTTTATCATGTTTGCACACACAAATCCCTTTGTATTGCCAATACTTTGCTTTAAGGCTGCAGAATGTAGCCTGATTTACATTTACAATGTAGCCAGCTCACCAACTGATACAGCAAATATCGCTTAAAATAAGCATTGAAATTGAGATGTAGTGAGCTTAAAACATGTATTGGTAGCTGTAGACCCTTTGTATTTTCTATTTATGTTTATCCTCAAATTTCCTCTTTTCTCCTTCTTCTCCTCTTCCCGCAAAAAGCCTCGCTAAGCGAGGCTTTTTGTATTCTAATGCCCCGCTACAGGAGGATATATTGAGATTCAGTTGATCATCAATTGCATCCAATCCATTTGAGCGATCTGTAGTCCGCTCGTTGATTCGCTGTTCAATACGCTTAGCCCTTCATTCACAGACTGAGCTGCCGCATCTTCGGCCCCTTCCAGCAAGAACAAGGCGGCTTCGGCGCGCCGATAAAGTGGATCATTTTCGCGACGACGTATTTTTACCTGCCCAAACAATTCAGTAGCTGCGTCCATATCCTTATGGTGGTAAGCGGCAAAATATGCTTTTTCCAAGGCAAGCCGAGCCCGCATACCTGAGGCCCAGGCGACAGGTAAGCCAAACGCTTCTTCTAAATATGCCTCTGCTTTTTGTAGCTGACCCTTGTCGAGCCAATGATGATAATTCATTACAACGGCAGAGAGATAATCATGACTATCATCTGGCTGAATAAGGGCCTGGCTTAGTAACGTAGCATCCCATTGCAACGGCCGTTTCCCAGCGCAATCCGCCGCATATAGCATGACCAACGCTTGCCAGCGTTTTGCTTCGGGAGAATGGCTTAACAACATCAGTATCCGACCGCCATCGGCGACAAGTCCGTTTTGGTACGTGCTGGGCCGTAAGGATGTAAGCAAAAAGAAGTAGGAAGCAACAGCTAGGAATAAACAACATTCCCACAGCCACAGATACTCTAACATAATTGCTAGCTCATTACCGATTAACAAGGCAACTGACACGGTTACAAGTGACAGCAACAGGCTAGCCAATGGCCCCCCCATCGCAAAATATAGCAACCGCCTGGCCAGATTATCCAATTCCTTGGGCAAGCTGGCAGCCAGCCCATTAAAAAGGGAGCTATTTTGCTGGCGCTGCATCTGCAAACGGCCGTTGAGGCGTGAAATTCGTACAGGACCTACAACTAAAACCTGAAAGTGAAACCTCACAAAAAAACCGGCTAAAAGATGCCCCAGCTCATGCACAGTGGCTGTGAAAAACAGTAACATTGCCAAAACAAACAAAACGAGCCATCCACTTTGGAATATAGATTGATCCGCTGCCAAACGTAACCGCAGGAGCAGTTCCGGCCAATTCAACATGAGCGTGACGAAAACGGCCGTTATGGACAAGTTAAACCACCACTGCCAAATCGCGAGCAGTTTCGATCTGCGCCATCCTGGTCGAACCCCAGATGTTTCTTTCACCAAATCAGCCACCGCGCCAAAAAAACAACATCCGATGCACCTGGTCAGCACATCGGACGTAAATAACCACCACGTTACAAAACTAAAACTACTTCAATAAATCAGCCACGACCGCTTTTTCATCTTTCAGTTCATTCTCGGTGGTAATGATCTTTTCACGGGCGAAATCACTTAAGGTAAGACCCTGAACAATGGAATATCCGCCAGCACCATCACTGGTAACCGGGAAGGAGAACATTAATTCTTCCTCAATACCATAGCTACCATCAGAAGGCACAGCGGCAGAAAACCAGTGTCCGCCAGGTGTTTTTTGTTCAAAACTTTTTACGTGATCAAGCGCTGCATTTGCAGCAGAAGCCGCAGAAGATTTGCCACGAGCTGCAATAATGGCGGCACCTCGTTTTTGCACCGTGGTAATAAATTCACCCCGAAGCCAATCATGGTCAGTAATAACTTCCATGACCGGTTTGCCGTTTATCTTGGCGTTTTCTGCATCTGGGTACTGTGTTGCGCTGTGATTACCCCAAATTGTCACGTTGCTCACAGCATGCATAGGTACGCCCGCTTTTTGAGCAAGCTGAGCATAAGCGCGGTTTTGGTCTAAGCGCGTTAAGGCGCCAAAACGGTTATTTGGCACATCTGAATTATGCATGGCAATTAAGCTGTTGGTATTGGCGGGATTGCCCACTACAACCACACGAATGTCGTCTGCAGCTTTGTTTAAGGCGCGGCCCTGCCCCACAAAAATAGGGCCATTTTCACGAATAAGGTCACCCCGCTCCATGCCGGCGCCTCTGGGCTTTGAACCGACCAACAAGCCCCAGTTCACACCATCAAAAGCGGTTTCTGGATTATCTGTAACTACGACAGATTCCAGCAATGGAAATGCGCAATCATTCAGCTCCATAACCACCCCTTCCAAGGCTGGCAAAGCTGGTGTGATCTCTAATAGGTGAAGCGAAACCTTTGTTTCTGGTCCAAATACTTCACCAGAAGCCAGGCGAAACAGCAGCGAGTAGCCAATTTGACCAGCTGCTCCGGTGACAGCCACCTTTACATTATTTCTTGTCATAAAACTCTCCTTCACGGTAGATTGTGATCTTAATCATTTTAACTAAACCAGTTTGTGCAATTATCGCCAAGGTGCGAGAACTGGCAACTGGATTTTGCCGCGGTTTACTCATTTGAACCAGTGTAAAATGTCACTGGTAAATGGAGCAATATCATACATTGCACAGTTGGCCCTAGATTTGGTTTAAAAGTTCGGTGATGGATATCCAGTTGCGCAGCCAATCACTGGTCTCTGGCATTCTGGCATCAATGCCGGCTTGTTTGATGGCTTTCATGCTTACAGGGATGCGGCGCAACTCAACACTGATGGTACCCTGATCTGAATCAATGATGGCATATTCGGCCCAAGGCATAACTCGCGGACCACGCTCAGTGAACGGCATTTGCTCAAAGGGCATGCCAACGCTGCCGGCGTTGACAATCAGTACGCCCATGTGTTGGCGCATCATTTGAACGTGGGTATGTCCGCCAGCCATAACGGTGGCGCGCCGTCCAGCCAGCATTTCGTTGACTTCTACAGTAGGGGTGGTGGCAAAGAGATTATCTGTATGGCGCCGTGGCGAACCATGAAAACAAATGAGGCTGCTCTCACCTTCGAGCTTTATTTTAAGCATTGGCTGGAATGTGCGCATAAACTGATAATCTTCTGGGGAAAGACGTGCACGACACCAGGTGAGCACATCGCTAAACCATTGGGTCCCACGCATGTAAGCCTGACCCAAGGAAGGCTTAAAGAGGTATGTTTCATGATTGCCAATGACGCACGGGCAGCCAAGCTCTTTCAATTTTTGCAGTACTTCATGTGGTTGCGGCCCTAGCGTTGCTGCATCACCAAGAAAGATGATTTCATTGACGCGTTGCCGCTCAATATCTGCTAAAACTGCTTGAAAGGAAACAAAATTCCCATGAATATCTGAAATCAAGGCAATGCGCATTAGTTATTTGCTCAGGTCTTCAAGAGTTTATCTCGAAGTGTCTCCTCGCTATTCCTTCTCCGTTGACGAACGGCTTCAAATACAACAACGGCCGTTGCTGCGGATAGATTGAGGCTGTCTACGATGCCCAACATGGGAATCTGCAAGCGCATATCGGCTTCGTCCAACCATTGCTGGTTGACGCCGAACGCCTCGCTGCCCATCACCAATGCCAGTGGCCCCTGTAAATTCGCTTCGGCATACGGCCGTTCTCCGTCGGGCGTCAGGGCGGCAATCTGAATTTGCTGTTGACGCAACCATTGCAGCACAGTGGCTGACTCTGTTTCGACAACGGGAATAGAAAAGAGGGCGCCCAGGCTGGCACGGACTACGTTTGGATTGTGGATGTCGGTGCTGCCACTACCCGGCTGACTTGTCACAATCACGCTATCGACACCAGCCGCATCAGCTGTGCGTAGAATAGCGCCAAGGTTGCCGGGCTTTTCGCCCCCTTCAACAACAAGCAACAAAGGGGTCGGTCCCAAAGATAAATCGAGCAGGGTGTGGGCCAGGTAAGGTATTGTAATTAAGATTCCGCCACTTTGTCCTCGGTAAGCGGCTTTGGCAAAAAGGTCTGGTGTAACGCTGAAAAGTGCTAACTGCTCATGCTCAGCCAGGGCATAAAGTTGATGACAAACGGCCGTTGCCTCTTCTGTGGTGATCAGCTCAGGGCAGATATATGCTTCCTGGGGAACAATGCCGCACTGTAGCGCACGCCCAATCTCACGCACACCTTCTACAACCGTCTTTTGTTGGGCATCCCGCTGCCGCCGATTATTGAGCTTGAGGATGTTTTTTATGCGTGCATTTTGCAAGCTTGTCAGTAAAGTAGCCATTATTGCATAAGAAGGTGGTGAACGGCCGTTAAGCCAATTGAGAAACGCATTTCACTCCCGTGCCAGCCTCGGTCGGGCCTTGCAGCGTTACCTATAATAGCGTAATAAAACCGTACTCTTTTTCCTGACCGGTGATTGCCAGGATGTATCGTTTGGCCAAAAATTCTTTAATTTGCCTAAATACAGCTTCATAAAATGGTTCCAGCTCGCCCTGCTTATCTTCCGGTATCTTTATTTCGCGCCCGTTTGGTCCTAATTTTACAATAAAGTTTGGTCCAACCTTTTTTATAAAGAAGCTTAGCACCAGCGACAGTGGATAAGCACCAGATGCCTCCATCAGGTTCAACTCTACGCCAAAATGCCAAAATGACTCGGCATCCATGCGCATAGCACCAGCCAGTGCATAAAATTTATTGTTGGGATCCAGGTCTTCACCTACGGGAATATAGGTAATCTCCCGATCTTGTGGCCACTCAAAGTATTCAACCATGCCAAATACCAAGTTTCGAGCAAAGTTCCGACAGGTATCTTCATAATCACGAAATGCTTTGCGGGCGTGACTATACCCTTGCACCAACTCTTTATATTTAGACATTGCTTATCCTCTCTCTACAATTTGTATTGGCAGTAGATACCTTAGACGATTTGCGAATTTTTGACAAGCTATTTTGTAGGTGGTAAATAGGATGATGTTTTGCCAAATCCAGGGGCCAGCATCATCTCTTCGGATGCCCAGATCGATTCTGGCAAAGCAGGTTTGTCATCTTCCTCTTGCAGCCAGGACCGCATTAGCAGAACGGCCGTCCAGGTAAAAACAATCCCACCTACCCCCCACACAATGGCAGCACCCAGGCTTTGGTCGGTCACTTCCAAATTATGATAGGAGATCTCTTCAGGGTAGTGATAAACGGCTGTTGACGTAAACATGAGCACAAACCCAACCAGCTTTATGGGTGTGGCACCCAGCGCAGCATACGCACCGCGCCAAAGCAGCGGCATGGCGCGGTGCAGTCTGGGTGAAGCCGCCATGATGTGCCACCAATAACAAACGGCCGTTCCCAACAGCGTCATGTTTTCCAGACGATGCAGCCACTCCGTTTGCAATAACAGCTGATTAATCTGCTTGTCATGCCAGAGCCAAAAAGTAGAAACAAACAAGAACCAGACCAGCACAGGGCTGGTGAATTGGGTAAATAGGTTGCAAAGTCGTGGGGCAGAGTGAGGCAACTGGCGCAGCTCAACCTGCAGTTTTGCGGGCAGTCCCGCCAGCAAGATCGGCATCGGGTCGCCACTAAAACAGAGGGCAGGGACGACCGCTACCAACAAAAGACGTTGCAATGCGTGGATATAAAAGTATTGCGTTGCCAAGTCGTGGATGGGTGAAAATAACGCGAGCGTTAAGATCAGTAGGGCAATGAAGAAGCTGAAGCCTTGCCAGAACGGAGTGGGCAATGAACGTGGACCAGGGCTTGGCTGCCGCCACCAGCCAATGCCGTATAGTAAAACGGCCGTACCTATGACCATCCAAATGCCCCAATTCCAAAATATCATTGATTTCTGCTGCCTCTCACGTTGTTGATCTTTGCCCAATTTTAGCACAACTGACCAAGCCATCAGCAGCAAAAAAATAGCCTGGCTCCATTTTGCGCGGAACCAGGCTAATTCAATTGATCACCTTTTTCAGATCAAGACCGAATTATGGCTCTAACATCATATCTACTGCCATGAGGTCGCCCCCTTTGGTAGGCAGATAAAATTGTTCGCTGCTGGTTAGCAGACGGCCGTTATCCATTTCAAATACCTGCCAACGATAGGGGCCCGTACCCAAATGCACGTCGGCCAGCCAAATTTCCTTCATGCCCATCCAATCTTCTGACTGTTTGATGGCGTCGAGTGAGCCTTGCCACCCATCCACATCTTGCCAAACGCCTTCATCATCGAGCCACTGCACTTTCACAAATAAATCTTCTTGCCAATGCATGGTTTCCCAGGGCCAGTCCTGGCTGAAGTGGGCCTGCAAATGCACCCTTGCACCCTGTCCATTGGCCTGCACCGCAACCTCGCCAGGAGGCGCCTCACGTGGAGGTAAATCAAGATCATCTGCAGTTGCTGCCCTGGGGCTCAACAATAAGAGCAGCAGCGCCCCTAGGCAGAACAGGGCAATTAGGTAAAAGATACCCATACGGCCGTTTATCAAGTCTTCATGTTTCATGCTCAAAGCTCCCTCATCATTGTGATGATTCGTATCGTTTTTAGGTTAATCCGCCTCGCGGCGCGCCGGTAAAGTGACTGTTTCCCCAATTGCTTGGGAAGCGGCCGATTGCAATGTAGGTGGCATCGTCGCTACGGCCGTAAATTCTGAACTGACATTGTTATAGCTTTCCCCCAGAATCTCATGGGTTTCCAGCACGCCGCCGTATGTTGTGTTTAGATGAGCCGAATCTACCTGGGCATATACGGCCGTTCCAGCCGGCAAGGTGCCGCTATAGCTGCTATTAACTGCGGAGTAAAACAAATTGGGTGCGCCCAGGGCGGTACTGTAGCGTAGCGTTAGCGAGGCACCGACTTCTATGGGTACATTCACCCCCCAGACAATGCCCTCTGCCGAAACATCCTGCCACAGTTCATTTTCCTGCGTCGGCACCGGGTTCGGGGCTATGTAAAAATCTACCCAAAAACCGTTCAGCGTCGCCTTCGTTCCCTGGTTTTCAATAACGACTTCAACCAGATCGCTGCTGGCGTTAATCTGCGTCACAACCAGATCAGGCGCTATCACATAGCTATTCGCAATCACTGGCATGAAGACCTGGAACAGACCGAGCTGGATGTTCACGGTACCGGTATCGCTGCCGCCGTTGCCATCGCTGATGGTGTAGGTAAAGCTGTCGCTGCCCGTTTGGCTGGCGTTGGGCGTATAGGTTACGGCCGTTCCGTCATGCGTCACAGCACCTTTACCACCCTGAGTAACCGCGGTAATCGTCAGGCTGTCATCTTCAGGATCGGTATCATTCTGGAGAACATTGATGGAAACGGCTGTTTCTGGCGGCGTTGCCTTCGAATCTGCTACCGCAACCGGGTCGTCATTTACAGAATCAATTGTAACAGCCACCGTAATCGAATCCATACCCCCGAAGCCATCACTAACAACGACCGTGAAGCTATCGCTGCCAAAATAGTTGAGTGTAGGCGTGTAATTAATCATCTTGGAACTGCCCGTGCCCGAAACGGATGCGGTGCCGTTGCTCGCCTGGTTCTGAACTGTCCATGTCAGGGTATTGGCATCGGGATCGGTGGCATTCAACGTCAGGATAAATGGCGTTGGGCTGCCGTCCTCATCCATCGTGACGCTGGCATTGGCCCCCTCAGTGATGACGGGCGGAAAGTTCACGTCATCTACACTGACGCTAATGGTTGCTGTGTCGCTGCCGCCGTTTCCATCACTTACGGTGTAAGTAAACACTTCCGTACCGACAAAGGTAGACAGAGGCGTATAGGTGAGACTATTCCCGTTATTAGAAACCGTACCTCCATTATTTGTGGCACCAACGGCCGAAATCGTCAGCGTTTCGCCACTGTCTGGCCAAATCGTATCATTGCTCAGTGGATACAGAAGATTGTTGCTGCTTTGCTCGTCCACGCTCAGGTTGTCGTCCAGCGCATCCGGATCGTCATTTTGGGAAGTGATGGTCACATTGACAGTGATATCGTCCGTGCCGCCTCTGCCGTCGCTGACGCGCACCACAAACGCATCGGAGCCGTTCATGTTGGCATTAGGCGTATAGTCAATCGATTTAGAAAGGCCTGTGCCGCTGGCGCTGGCGACACCGATACTGCCCTGGCTTTGGATACTCCAGGTAATGTCGTCACCATCACCATCGGTTGCGTTCAGCGTCAGGCTAAACGCCGTCGGGCTGCTGTCTTCATCCATCGTTACTCCGATAGAAGCCCCTTCGGTAATTACAGGATTTTCATTTACATCCTGAACCGTGATGGTAACGGTGGCGCTATCTAAACGGCCGTTTCCATCTGAAATCGTATAGGTAAACACTTCTGTTCCAACAAAGCCAGCAAATGGCGTGTAGAGAATATTAGACGTGTTGTTTGTTGCCGTACCACCACTGTCCGTGGCGCCAACGGCCGTTACCGTCAGCGTTTCGCCGCTGTCTGGGTTGGTATCATTTTCCAACACCAAGAGCGTATTGCCCGAACTGTTCTCATTGACAGTGTATCCATCATCATTCGCAATCGGATCGTCGTTTTGAGCATTGATGGTCACATTCACAGTAATATCGTCCGTCCCGCCGTTGCCATCGCTGACCCGCACGACAAAGCTGTCGCTGCCGTTGTAATTCAGGGTAGGCGTGTACCCAATTGCTTTGGACGCGCCGGTGCCGCTGGCGCTCGCTGTGCCGTTGCTGCCCTGGCTTTGAATACTCCAGGTCAGCAGATCGTTTTCGGGGTCAGTGGCGTTCAGCGTCAGACCAAAGGCCAGCGGTGCGCCATCTTCGTCCATCGTTACGCTTGCAGACGCACCTTCAGTAATCTCCGGAGCATCGTTTTCGCCAGTCACGGTAACCGTTACGGTGGCCGTGTCACTGCCGCCGTTGCCATCGCCTATCGTGTAGGTAAATACCTCAGTGCCGCTAAAATTGGACGCAGGAGTATATAAAACGTTGGTTGTATTGTTGGTCGCGGTGCCGCCGGAATCAGTGGCGCCAACGGCCGTAATGGTTAGCGTTTCGCCGCTGTCTGGATTGGTGTCATTGCCTAAAACCAAGAGCGCGTTGTTATTGCTGTCCTCATCAACTGTGAGCGAATCATCTACAGCAACTGGGTCATCATTTTGGGCATCGATCGTGACATTGACCGTAATGTCATCCGTGCCGCCATTGCCGTCGCTAACCCGCACAACAAAGCTATCGCTGCCGTTGTAGTTTAGAGTAGGCGTGAACCCAATCGCTTTGGATGTCCCTGTACCGCTGGCGGTGGCTACACCATTTGCAGCCTGGGTCTCAATGCTCCAGGTAAGGGTGTCTCCGTCTTCATCCGTAGCATTAAGCGTCAGGCCGAATGCTGTGGGTGCGCCGTCTTCATCCATGACTACGCTCGTGGAGGATCCTTCCGTGATGACGGGCGCATCATTTTGGGAATCGACGTTGATGGTGATAACGGCCGTATCGTTGAGCGCTGCGCTGTCCGTAACGGTGACGTTCAGCGTAAAAGAGCCCGGCGTGGTGAGCTGCGTTTCATCGGCAACGGTGATCTCACCTGTGAGCACGTCCACATCGAAGACGGCAGATCCGGTCCCGCCGGTCACTGCATAGCTCAATTTATCATCTGGATCAGCATCTGTGGCGACAATGGTGTCCACGGCCGTATTGTTCAGGCTATCTTCAGGTACGGAAAATGTTTGGTCATCGACAACCGGTGCCTGCTCTGCATTAACGGTCAGGCTGAAATCGTAGAAACAGACCGGGTCTCCGCCGAGGCTGTCACCCACGGTCAGGGTCCAGCTACCGACGGGATCTTCGCCAAAAAAGGCGTCCAACGCTTCTTCCGGTCGGAAAGTGCCGCTGATTGGAGCAGGGCCGCCCACCTGCGTCGCGGCCGCGTCATCGAAGACCACCGTCACCGTGCCGCCGTACGCTGAATTGCTGGTATAGGTGTAGTTGGGCGCATTTAGAATGAGATCAACCTGGGTGGCGTTGGGACTGGTAAGATACATATAAAGCTCCCGGTTAACCGGGGCGCCACCCTGATGGCCGGTCGAAAAGCAACTGCCAGCATCCAGCGCATCTATTTTGGCAAATTGCACGCTAGCCGTTACTGAAGAGATCGATGAGCCCGTAGAAAAATCTGCCGTTGTGTATTCCACACTCCTGGTAAGTTCGCTGCCGTCAGCGGCGCCGTCCGTGCCGTTGGTCTTGGTAATGCTGGCCGCAAATGCCAGGGATGGTAATAAAACGATCAGGCCGACAATCAGTAGAATCAGGGAAGCTCGAAAGTATCGCTTATGTATTTTGGCAACGGCCGTTCGCCGTCTTGTATATTTTTGAGCGGGATTTAACTGCAACATGAAACCCTTCCTAAATTTTTGGTCGCTATTTTTGTAATTTTTTGACTCGGAACGGCCGTTTGATCAATATACGACTTGAGGGACTCCCCATAAACTGCCTAATTTTCCGACTAGCTCTATTTTAGGAGGTGCCTGTGCTGCCGTATATCGTATGTTAGTCATAGCAATTAAGTCCCAAATGGCATAAATTTCGCGTAAAAAAAGAAGACCTGACTGATTTACCAGTCAGGTCTTCTTAACTCTTAGCGGTGCTTCTAAAAGTAGCGTTAGTGGATTCGTACTGGATGCAACAGCCGAGCCAGCAATACGTTCAGCTCAGCCTGCGAAACACCGGCTACACCCAACGGCCGATCCACCCGGTCGTGGCAGTCCGAACCACCACTTGTGATGAGCCCGTACTTGTTCGCCCATTCTGCCATCAAGACACGATGCTGTGGCGCATGACCCGGGTATTCCACTTCTATCCCATCCAGCCCCAGCAACTCATCGTCTAAAAATTCTGGCATGAGCTTGTCCACAATTTCTATAGCGGGCAACACTTCATTGTACAGGCTTTTGCCCGGGAACGAGCCGGCTGCCGGGTGTGCAAAGACGCGCACCAACTGCGGGTACTTTTTCAGCAGCGGTGTTAGCTGCTTGGGATCGATGCCAGAAGGCACGTAGGCTGGGCTGTCGTTGCCAATGAGCAGGTTGACTTGCTCCTTGTCCAGCCCATGATTTTCTTTAAGGGCCACGGCGAAATGTCGCCGGGACACGTTTACAGCCAACGCTTCAATCTCGTCCGCCGTCAACGCCTTTTTCAGGAGAGGCTGCTTGCCGCCGGGGCCAAACTCGGCATTGATGATCTCAACCCGGGCACGCACCAGACCGCCCCCGCGCCCCTGACTAAAAATCTCGGTTGCCATCTGGCGAAAGGCGGTATCCTGCAGCAACTCATAGGGAATGTAGAGTAAATAGTGAAGCGTGCCGGTGAAATACGGCCGTCTAAAGCGCAAAGATACCTCAACCCCTGGCACCACCTGGATGCCCAGCTTTTCGCCAGCCGCCAGCGCTTCGTCCAAGCCGTTGAGGGTATCATGATCGGTCACACCAATCGCCTGCAAACCCAACGCTTTGCCAGCCTGCACAAGTTCAGTGGGGCTGTATTCGCCATCTGAGGCGGTCGTATGGTTATGCAAATCAGCTATAAAGGAAAGTGTCATCAAAAACTCCTGTCAATTAAAAAATTAGCAGCAAATATTTCATCACGAGAACCTGTCAGGTGGACTAACGGCCGTTTTAAGCTTGACGCACTCAATTTATTTTTCTTCAGTCGAAAATTGCCAGCTGTGCGGCGGGTTCAAAATGCCATTGCCACCAGAACCGCCCGTAATTTCTAGTGGGTACGTGTGCCAGTGATAATCATAAGCATAGGCCCACTGCTGTTTATAAATCCCCACATCGACAAAATAGTCGCCTGCCATTAAATCCAGCCTCGCTAGCTGAAGGCAAATCCGCCCACTTCCGCTTAGCTGGGGCAAAACGATTTCTGCCGCTTCTGTACTGGTATCATAAACCACGAACCCATCTTTGCGGGAAAGGGTAACCCCCACAATCGGTTCAACGACAGGGTGGGATGAATGATAAGCGATATCAACGGTTAGCGGCTGCCCAGCCGCCAGCTGCGTGACCGTTTTGCCGACAGCATTGCGTAGGGAAACGGCCGTTATCTGCATTTCCTGAGAGCCAAAGCGGTTTTCCCGCAGCCGAAGCCGATCGTTGGACGCAGATTCGCTATCGTCAGCAGGCGTCAGCCGTCGCGTCTCAGAACTCATCTCGGCCACGTACTGTTCCACCACGCCGGCCGACGGACCAATTGCGGCTACCGTTCCCTGCCGCAGCCACAAAACCTGATCGCACAGGGCCCGTACCGTGCCCACGTCGTGCGAAACCAGCACGATGGTGCAGCCATTTTGCTTGAATCGGGCTATCCGGTCCAGGCATTTTTGCTGAAAGGCAATGTCGCCCACCGCCAGCACCTCGTCGATAAGCAAGATTTCTGGCTCGATGTGAACCGCAATGGCAAACGCCAGGCGCATCTGCATGCCGGTGCTGTAGGTGCGCAGCGGACTGTCAATAAAGGTTTCCAATTCGGCAAAAGCCACAATCTCATCAAAACGCTGCCGAACGGCTTCCCGCGTTAAACCACCAATAATGCCGGCCACGTACACATTTTCCCGCCCGGTCAATTC
>CBDUOF010000047.1:0-19111 GCA_965368765.1 uncultured Anaerolineae bacterium
AGGAGAAGGAAAGTGAAAAGTGGGTGAGTGAAAAGTGAATGGTAAAAAATGGGTTTGGCAGGTAGCGGTGTGGGGCGTGGCGGCGTTGCTGCTGTGGCTGGTGGTGCGAACTGTCCCGCTGGCGGCGGTGTTGGCGACGCTGGGACGGCTGCGCGGCTGGCAACTGGTTGTGCTGGTTGTACTGAATGGGCTGGTGCTGCTGACCTTAAACGGCCGTTGGTGGCTCATTTTGCGCGGCCTGGGGCATGAATTGCCTTTTGGGCAACTGTTGGGCCATCGGCTGGCGGCGTTTGGGGTAAGCTATTTTACGCCGGGCCCCCAGTTTGGCGGGGAGCCCGTGCAGGTATTGCTGATAGAGCAGCAGCATGGCGTGCCGCGCCCGGTGGCAATTGCGGCCGTTTCACTCGACAAAGCGGTGGAACTGCTGCTCAATTTTGGCTTTTTGGCTTTGGGGGTGCTGCTTGTTTTGCAAACTGGGTTGCTGGGGGCGGCACTGGCTGGCGCCACGGCCGTTTGGCTGCTCATGCTGCCACCGGCGATCTATTTGTGGCTCATCTGGCGCGGCAGGCAGCCCTTGACCTGGCTGCTGCGCTGGCTAAAAATCCGTCGCTGGGAAACGGCCGTTGGCCACAGCGAAGCCGAAATGAATAACCTTTGCCAGCAAAACCCCGCCGCATTACTGAGCGCAATCGCTGCCACCAGCCTCAGCTGGAGCTTGATGATTTTAGAGTTTTATTCGATGGCCGTCTTTCTAGGCGTGCCGCTAACCTTTTTCCAGCTAATTGCTTTGCTCACAGCGGCGCGGCTGGCCTTTTTGCTGCCGCTGCCCGGCGGGTTGGGCACGCTGGAAGCCAGCCAGGTATGGGCGCTAAGCCTCATGGGGTTTAGTCCAGCGGCGGGCATTGGGCTGAGCCTGCTCATCCGGCTGCGGGATGTCTTGCTGGGTTTGTTGGGGCTGTGGTGGGGCGGGAAACGGCTAAAGCTGGTTTGGATACGGCCGTAACCATGTAGCATCATTCGGGGTTTAGTTGATGTAGCGGAAATCCAAATGAGGTAACGCTGCGTATAGTTGGGTAACCCGGGGGCAGTTTTATCTATCTTTTTAGGCAAGAGGAGGTTTTACCGTATGGACTTGGCAGCGAATTTAACAAATCGGCAAAAAATAATTACAGGATTGGCCGTGGCAACAGGTGTCATTCACCTGATCTTGGCGCTTTTATCCAGAAGCGATGCATTGTTTTTAGTCTTGTTTTTACTCAATGGATTGGGTTATTTGGCTTTGATTGCGGCACTTTATTATATGCCGCAGATGGCTGCTCAGCGGAGTATGTTGCGCTGGGTGCTGCTGGGGTTTACGGCCGTTACCTTTGTCCTCTATTTTGTTTTTAACTGGCCCACTGTGCTAAACCCGATGGGCATTGTCGATAAATTGATAGAATTGGCGCTTATGGTGCTGCTCTGGCAAGATAAATAGAGTCAGTTCCCCACTGGTTCATAGCGATTCAATTTGGACGCTGGTTACCTGATGGTTAAAATCAGGCAATCAGCGTTTTGTTTTTGGCAGACCTTGCCAGCAGCTTTTTTGAGAATAGTGAATGATCCGTCGGGTGCAAAATACGGTCAAAGCCATTTGGTTTTTCTTCAAGTTTGCCTTCATTATTTCGGCAGGTTACGCGCTGCTGCTTGGCCTGCTGTGGCTGCTGCGCCATCCTACTATCACTGAATTGATGCAGGGGTCGGCGGCGGCGTTTGCGTTTTTAGGACGGGCTGAAACGGCCGTAAAAGCAATGGGGGGCCTCTTTCTTGTTATGTGGGGGCTGCGCTTTCTGGATCAATTCTTTTTGCGCGGTCGTCTGGCTGCTCGCCTGAGCTTGATTTCCCGTGGTTCTTTCCCCCTTTTGAGCCTCTTCACCTTTCCGCTGGTGCACGGTAGCTATGCCCATCTTTTGGGCAACACGCCGCTGCTGCTGCTGTTTGGCGGGCTTGCCATTCTCATCCTGCCCAACCTTATCTTACTGCTTGAAGTGGGGCTGTTTATCTTTTTGATACAGGGCGTGGGCCTATGGCTTTTTGGGAACGGCCGTACCGTGGGGGCCAGTGGACTGGTTCTGGCTTTTTACGGGTTTGATGTGGCACACGGGCTGTTTGCTGGGGGCTGGATAACGGCCGTTGCTGTGCTGCTGCTGTTACTGTTTGGCCGAAGTATGTTTAGAAGTTTGAAAAGCCGGGGGAAAACGGCCGAAGGTGCGCCCATTGCGGTTGCAGCCCATATTTGGGGGTTTCTTAGCGGTATCTTTGCCGCTTATCTCATCTCACCGTTTGGCCCATTGGCTGTAATTTAGGTAAACGCCCAATGTTTGCCAAAATAGATTGCGTGGCTTTGGGCACTTTCCTTGAGGAAGCGGCAGCGTCTGTAGCAATCTAAATTTTGAGCTATTGCTGCTGATGACCTGAATTATCCCGGCACGCGGCCCAAAAAGTCTAGCTGATGGGCAATGTAAACCAGTTCCCCCGCCTCGATTTGTGCCTGACGTTGCGCCACCCAGCTGCTAAATTGTGCCTGATCCAGAGCCGGATGATTGGCCAAGGCTTGCTGTATGGTATGCACAATGAAGTGCAGAAAATATTTTTCATCGGCGGGATAGCCCGATTCCCCGGCAAAAACAACCCAATCGGAACTGCCCGCAGCCAAAATGGTTGCCCCTGCCTGGCGCAAAGCGTTGAACATGTGCCGTCCGCTTTGGCTGTCGCCGGAGCGCTTGCCGTTGGTCAGGCGGTCATCCATCGTTTGATGATAGAGTCGCTCAATCTGCGCATCCAGCGCGGGATCAATCGTTGGCTCAAAAATGGTCGCGCCGTCAAAGTTGATGCTGAAGTAGAACAGGCCGCCGGGTTTGAGCAAAGAAAACAGCGGTGGCAGCGTCGCGGGAATGTCCATTAAATCGAGGAAGGCGTGGGCAATGAGCACGTCCCACTCTTGCTGTCCACGCTCACGGGCAATAAAGTTGAAGAGGTCAATGGCTTCCAAATTGAGCTGAAATGATGGCGGTAAATTGGCAAGGCGTTGCTTGGCTGCCAGGATGTTTTCTGGTTGGTTATCGATGGCTGTATAATCGACTGAAGAAATGAACATCTGTTCGCTCAGTCGTTCGATCATTGTGCCAATCCCTGCACCTACCTCGAGTATCCGGGGCTGTTCAGGCAGCTGCTGCGCCAGCAGTTGCCACACCTGACCATTCAAGGCACGGTCATCAACTGTTTTTTTTGCGGCAAGGTAGCGGGGGAAACTATAGGTAAAAGACATATTAAGTGTGAGTGGTCGATTGTGATGGGTTGATTGTAAATTGAAGGAACTGACGAATTTGGGACATGCTCTGTTGCCAGGTGGGGTGGGCTTTAAATCTTGCCTGAGCGGCGTGGCTCATTTGGGCAAGCTGGGTCCGGTTGTGGTGCAGGCTGTTTAGATGTTGGCGGAGTACGGCCGTTTCCTGCTCCCCACCGTTTCCATCAACCAGATACCCATCTACCCCCTCCGTAATTATTTCATGCGCCGCGCCACCGCGCCCGCCAATGGCGGGCAAGCCAAAGCCCATCCCTTCCAGATAAACAATGCCAAACCCTTCGTAGCTGGACGGCACGACAAGCAGCTGGCTGTCCTGCATTTTGAGGCTGAGTGGCTCGCTGTCCAGCGCGCCGTGCAGATGAACATTGTGGGATAGATTGTGCTGGCTGATGGTCTGCTGGATTTGTTGGCTGTAGCCGGGATCAACGGCCGTATCGCCCACCACATCCAGGCGCCAATCCGCTGGCGGCAGTTGGCGCACCGCTTCCAGTAAAACGTGCAGCCCTTTGCGCGGAATCAGGTTGCCCACAAAGAGCAACCGCAGCGGTCCCGGCTGGTGGGCACGCGCTTCTATTTGCTGGCTCGTAAGCGCCCGCTCAAAGCGATCGCCAGCCGGCAGAGCAACCACATATGGCTGGTTGGGCCCGACCAGCGACTGTGCCACCTGGCGCGTGGTTTGGCTGTTGAAAATGAAGCCATCAACCGAGGCCAAAAAGCGTTGCTCTACCTGTCGATACAGATGATTTTGCCAACGGGGTCGGGCTTCGCTGCTGCGCAAGTGATGGACGATGCTGATAAGTGGGTAGCGAATGTGGTCGCGTATTTTTCCATTTAGCCAAAACAATGACGGATGATTGAGTTCATCCTGCAACAAAATGTCAAACTCGGCCTGGCGCAGCTGCTCTTGCAGAGCAAACCAAAAATTGTGCAGCAGATGACGGCCGTATCCTTCCCAGGGCAGCGAGATGATTTCAACGGTATCCCCCTGCTCCTGCACATATTCGACCAGTTTGCGGTCATACAGGTAGCCGCCGGAGAGGGTTTGGAGACGGCCGTAAATAATTAAGCCAATATTCATAGGTTACTTTGGAGAGAGACAAGTGGCGGGCATAAACTCACCGGCTGCAAAGTTGCCCACCTGCCACCGCTTATTGCTTCACCGATACCTGAAATGAAGCCCAGGCAATCTCGTTTTCCCAAATCTTAACCGTAAGGATGCTGAGCGTTTTGGCCTGAATACGCTCAGCCAGCTGGGTGCACAGGATGCGGGCAAAGTGCTCAATGCTGGGGTTAAGCCCGGCAAATTCGGGCAGATCATTCAGTGTTTTGTCCTGAAAGTAAGCGACCAGAGCTTCTAAATTGGCTTCGATATCAACGATGTCTACCAGGTAGCCATGCTGATCCAGCGTTGCCCCGGCGAGCTGTAGCTCGACGACGTAATGGTGGGAATGCCACTTATTTTCTGAGCCCCAATCGCCCCCAATCAGAAAATGTTGGGCGACAAAATCTCGTTTGACAGCTACCGTGTACATAGTTACTCCTCTAAGATGCGGTTAGGTCAATTGGCTGCGTATGATGCGCGTGAGGTGATGCGTGCTGTAAGGTTTCTGCAGAAAGCCAGCAATATCCGTCGTGTTAATCTGTTGGTTTAGCTCTTCCCGACTGTACCCCGATGAAAGCAGCACTTTGACCTGCGGGTTGATTTGTTTCAACTGTTTCAATGTTTCGATCCCATTTAGCCCTGGCATTGATAAATCTAACAGGATCAAAAGAACCTCAGCTTCTCTTTCTCGATAAAGAGCGATGCCGGTTTCGCCATTAACGGCCGTAATCGCTTCCAACCCTTCAAATGCCAAAATATCTACAACCGCTTCACGCACCGCTTTCTCATCATCAATTACCAGCACCACACCCGCCTGCTTCAACGGTTGTGCCGTGTAATCAGTTTGATCAGCTTTTTGTGCTGCACCATTTGCTTGGCTGGCAGGGAAATAAACCTGAAAGGTGGTTCCCTGGCCTGGTTGGCTATCAATCGTTAAGCCGCCGCTTTGCCCGCGCACAATGCCTAAAACGGCCGCCAAACCCAGACCCCGCCCCGTACTTTTTGTGGTAAAGAACGGATCGAAAATCTGACTTAAGGTGTCGCTGTCCATGCCCTCACCATCATCAGAAACGGTTATCTTTACGTAGCGGCCAGGCGCGAGTACCTTGCCCGTGTATTGCCACAGCCGCGGATTGACCGTTCTAAACGTTTGCACGGCCGTTGCGATCGACACGGTTCCGGGCCGTTCGCCAATCGCCTCTGCTCCATTAATGATTAAATTCATGATCAGCTGCTGCATCTGGCCAATGTCACCATCAACCAGGGGTAAGCTTTGTGCAGGTTTGAGCTTCAGCGAAACGCGTTTGGGCACGCTTACTTCCAGCAAGTGTAGATTTTGCTGAATTAGACTATTCAGGTCAACGGCCGTTATTTCAAAGCGCCCTTTTCCGGAATAAGCCAATAGCTGCCGCGTCAGGTCAGCGGCATGTTCTGCTGCGGTAATGGCCTTTTTGATATGCGTACGTGCCGGGCTGGCCACTGGCAATTTGGCCTGGGCTAAAGATATCTGACCGAGAATTGCGACCAACAAATTATTAAAGTCGTGCGCCACGCCGCCAGCTAAAACTCCTAAACTTTCTTGTTTCTGTGCCTGGCGCAGCCGCTCTTCTATTTGCTGTCGCTCTGTGACGTCTTCGTGGATTATCACCACTTCATGGACATTGCCCTCATCATCTTTGACAGGATAGATGAAACCGCGGACCCATTGGGTGGCTGGCGGTGGGTCGCTGTTTGTGATGTCTTGCTGCTCTGGAAAATACTCCAGCATGGGTATGGTGGTCATTTTGCCAGCAAACCCTTGCTTGACATAAGGCATCAGCCCTTGCGCCTCTAGGCGTTCATCCTGGAAAATATTGTAATTCGCTAAGAGATATTCCGCCTCCTCATTCGATAGCCGCCATAAATCGCAGCTGGCTTGATTGAACATCAGCATATTGCCGTTTGTGTGATAGATAACGGTGCTAAGAGGGGATTGTTCTACTAAGCTTCGGAACCGTGTTTCTGACGCTTTTAGCCGCAATTCCATCTTTTTGCGGCTGGTAATATCGGTGACGATGCCCTGTAAGCTGCCATCGGGCAGCATCTTGCTATCGATTTCTACGGTGATCAATGTGCCATCGTTACGACGGAGTTGACGTTCGAGGCTGACGCGTTTTTCCGCCTGAAGTTTCTCGAGCTGGAGAGGATTCTGTTTTAAATCTTCTGCGGCAATGATGTCCATTAGACGCATTTGAAGAAGCGCTTGCTCTGTGTAGCCGAGCAAAGCACAGCCTGCACTATTTACAAAGATGATTTGACCCTTAATATCTGCTATAAAGATGCCCACGGCGGCGTACTCTAACAGCATGCGGTAGCGTTGCTCGCTCTGATGCAAGGCCTGCTTATTGTCTTCTACTTGGCGAGATGGCATAGGGTGACTCCTTTCCCTAATAGCGTACTAATGGCTAAGGACAAATGCAAGTCGACTTATGTGAGCAAGGCTCAGGCTGTAGCAGGATAGGTGAAAATAATCTGCACGGCCGTTTCTGGTTGGGTATCGATCAGCTGATACGCATGGGCTGCCTGTGTGAGCGGCAAGCGGTGGGTGATGAGCCGCTGAGGCTGCTCTTTTTGCAGCATTTCCCAGGCCAGGGCCAGCCGCCGGGCTTTGCTCCAGCGGCCCTGCCAGCGCGGCGCCACATGGCTTACCTGGCTGCTGATCAGCTGTATCTGGCTGCGGTGAAAGCTGCCGCCCAGGTTCAGGTTGGCCTGCTTGCTGCCATACCACGAACCGATGAGGATACGGCCGTTAAAGCCCATCGCGCCAATCGCCAGATCCAGCGCTGCGGGATTACCTGATAGTTCAAAGGCTAAATCAAGGCCGGGATGATGGCTGGCATGCGGCAGGGCGGCCAATATCTGGCTGAGTAGTTCCGGGTCTGAGGGGGTGAAGCTGGCGGTGGCGCCCAGCCTGAGCGCCCAATCGCGGCGCAGTGCATGACTATCCAACGTGAGCAGGCAGGCCAGCGGCAGGTGCGCCAGCAGCTGGGTGGTGAGCAGTCCCACGATTCCCTGGCCAAACACGGCGACCTGTTCGCCAATCCCTGGCTGCGCGTCCATGAGGAAGGAAACGGCCGTTTCCATATTTGGCAGGAAGACGGCCGTTTCTGGCAGCATCCCTGCTGGCAATGGAAAAACCGCATCTGACTTGGCTATAAAATGGGATTGGTGCGGCTGAAAGGCAAACACCAGCCGGTCGCGCCACGATTGGTCGACCGCGCTGCCAATAGACACAACCCGCCCAACGGCCGCATAGCCATACTTTTGTGGATAGCCACCTTTGTTCAGGGCGTCTATCGTGGCATCGGCCATCAGCTCTGGTGGCATTTGGCCGCGGTAGAGCAGCATTTCTGTGCCCGGGCTGATGGCTGAAACAAGGGTCTGCACCAGCAGACCATCTGCGGGCAGCGGGGTGAGGGGTTCATGACGAATATCCACTTCAAATGGAGCAGTAAAAATGAGGGCTTGTCGCTGCATAATCTTTTAATTCTCTGCGGGTATCGCCTTGAAAAATCTGGCTAACGGCACAGGATCGTGGCTGTCATGTGCGCACACTGTTTTTGCTCACCGGCTTGATTCACGCCAAACACCTCGCCCTGGCAGACCGTAAGGGTTCGCCCGGGCTTGAGAACGCGCCCAACCGCGACCAGCCTTTCGCCCACGGCTGGCGACAGGAAGTTGACCTTGAACTCGACGGTGAGCAAGTCGCTTTGCGGTGGCATGAGGGTGAGCGCGGCGTAGCCACAGGCAGAATCCACGACGGCCGTTGCGGCGCCTGCGTGTACAAAGCCATGCTGTTGAAAAAGGTTCGATGAGATTGGTAATTCGATGGTGACTTTTCCCGGAGAAACGGCCGTTAGCCGTGCCCCCAGATAATCCATAAACTTTTGCTGGGCAAAACTATCCCGTACTACCTGCTCAAAGGCAGCGTCTTGTACCTGAAACTGAGTCATCCTGTTTCCTTTATTCGATCGACCGGCAGCCCGGCGCAGATTGTCACAAATTGAATCAACAACCAGGACAAATCGGCGTCATCGGCTCCTAAATTCTTACTATTCGACTTGCCAGCTCACATCCCCGGAAAGCACCATATCTTTACCCAGCCACCGTGTCTGAGGGTTTTCTAGCCGGGGCAGGCCAAGGCCGTTCAGGCTGCCTACCGCGTTGAGTCCGCCCACCAGCATCGGGGCGATAGTAATCACCAGTCGATCCACCAACTGTTGGGCCAAAAAGCTGTTAATAACCTCTGCACCCCCCTCCACCATCAGGGTGCGAATGCCGTGCGTATCCAGGCAGTGGAGCAGGTGCGGCAAGCTGACCTGCCCCTGTTTCGTGGCGGGCAGCCGAACGACCGTTGCTCCTGCGTCGCTGAGCGCGGCTTCTTTTTGGGGATCGGCCGTTTGGGTAGTGGCCACAACTGGCTTGCGGGGGTGACTGGTGAGCAGCTTGGCGGTAAGCGGCAGGCGCAGCTGGCTGTCTAAAATAATGGGTTGGGGGTCGCTCCCTTCCACCAGCCGCACGGTCAGGCGCGGGTCGTCTGCCAGGACCGTGCCAATGCCGACCAGGATGGCGTCGTGGCTGCTGCGCAGATGGTGGGTGAAGGCCATGGACTCAGGCCCGCTTAGGGCCATGGGCTCACCTCGCTGGCGGGTGATGGAGCCATCTAAACTTTGGGCATAGCTGAGGGTGATCAGAGGACGGCCGTTTGGTGCGGCTTTGGGAGCGCCATTTGTGCCATTTAATGGAGAGGGTGTCGCTGGGGAACGGCCGTTCAAATTCAGCAAATGGTGCATCCGTTCCACTTTGGTTGCCAGGTAAGCTGCATTTTCCACATTGAGTGCAGGCGGTAGCGGGACGCGCTCGGTCACCGAAATGCCTAGCTGTTCCAAGCCTTCTATTTTGCTTGGGTTGTTGGTGAGCAGCCGAACGGCTGAAACGGTCAGGTCACGCAAAATATGGGCGGCAACTGTGTAATCTCGCGCATCGGCTTGATGGCCCAGCATGAGATTGGCTTCTACCGTATCGTACCCCTCGTCCTGCAAATTATAAGCGCGTAGCTTATCCAGTAACCCGATGCCGCGCCCCTCTTGCCGCAAATAGACAACAATCCCCGCCCCTGCGGTGGCGATTTGGTGCATTGCCTGAGTAAGCTGCGGACCACAGTCGCAGCGCAATGATCCAAGCACATCCCCCGTGAAACATTCCGAATGAATGCGCACCAGTGTAGGCGTACTGTTATTGATGCTTCCCAGAACAAGGGCAAGATGTTCTTTTTCATCCAGACTGTTTTGATAATAACAAAGTTCAAAATCACCCATTTCGGTAGGAATTCGGGCTGTTGTTTTGCGCTCGACGACAAGGTCATTCATTTTTTACACACTCCGACGTTGCTTTTCTCTTGAACCGGGTTGGTTTAACTAGATTATACGCAACTCTGGCGAGAATGGATCGGTGGGGAGAGGGTTGAGGTCGAGATTCATTTATAAGTCAGCCGAGGGACAGATGTCGTTGAGGGTGCAGTTGGGGCAGTCGGGTCGACGGGCAATGCAAACGCGACGACCGTGAAAGATGAGCAGGTGGGAGATAGTGATCCACTGCTCTTTGGGAATAATTGCCATCAGCTCGCGCTCTACTTTAACGGGATCTTTATTGGTGCTGGTAAGCCCCAGCTTGTGAGCAATGCGTTTGACGTGGGTATCGACGGTGATGCCTTCGGCCTTGCCAAAGATTTCGCCCAACACCACGTTGGCGGTTTTACGGGCTACGCCTTTGAGCTGGGTGAGTTCTGCCATTTCATCCGGAACCTGACCGCCGTGATTTTGCAGGAGAGCAACGGCCGTTTCCTGAATAAACATTGCCTTTTGCCGAAAAAAGCCTGTTGATCGAATCGCTTCTTCGAGTTCGGTGCGGTCGGCGGCGGCAAGGGCTGCCACGTCTGGGTATTTGGCAAAGAGGCCGGGCGTCACCATGTTGACGCGCACGTCGGTACATTGGGCCGAGAGGATGGTAGCCACCAGCAGCTGGAGCGGTGTCTGGTAGTTGAGCTCGCAGTGGGCGTCCGGGTGGGCAGCCTGCAATCGCTGCAAAACGGTTTGTACGTATTCAGGAGACGGTTTCTTTTTTGGCATTGTGTAACTCTAGCGTTATCAGATTTGAGGTGCAAGTGTATAATGGAGTTAGTAGAAAAAAATCAGCAAAAAGTGAAAAGTGAAAAGTGTTATTAGATTTTGGACGCGAACTGTGTGGTGATTTGGCAACGGCCGAATCGCGGGAATGGTTGGTTACTAACGGAATCGGCGGTTTTGCTTCTGGCACGATTGCAGGCATGTTGACACGTCGTTACCATGGTTTGCTGTTGGCGGCATTGGAACCGCCGCTAGGGCGCACCCTCTTGCTGGCCAAGATAGATGAAACGGTAGAATATGAAGGCATCTACCCGGAAAGCGGCCGTTTCTATCCACTGTATGTTAATCGGTGGGCTAACGGCACGGTCGAGCCGAACGGCCACTATTCGATCAACCGCTTTCATTTGGAAGGAACGACGCCGGTTTGGACGTTTGCCTTTGGCAATGCCCTGCTAGAAAAGCGTATTTGGATGCAGCCGGGAGCCAACACAACCTACATCCATTACAAGCTCGTCCGCGCCACGGGCCCGCTCACGCTGGAAGCCAAAACATTTATCAACTACCGTGACTATCACGGTACCACAATTATGAACGATTGGGCGCTGGATACGGCGGAGTTGGCCAACGGATTGTGCTTCCAGGTGCATGATCAAGCAACACCCTTCTATCTTCTTAGCGACAAAGTGCAGATGACGCCTCAATATGACTGGTATGAAGATTTTCACCTGAGCGTTGAGGAGTACCGGGGCCAGAACGATGTTCAGGAAGACCATCTTTACGCCGCGCTGCTGCGGGCCGTGTTGCGACCCGGCGAATCGCTTACGCTGGTCGCCAGTACGGAGCCAGCTCCTGACCTGGACGGTGCCAGGGCGTATGCTGAGCGGCAGGCGTATGAGACTGCCTTGCTCACGCAGGCAAGCAGTGTTCATGCCGTGGCACTGCCGAAAGCGGTTGAGCAACTGGTGTTAGCGGCGGATCAATTCATTGTGAAACGGCCGACTGCGCGAGATGAAAACGGCCGTTCCGTTATTGCAGGTTACCCCTGGTTTAGCGACTGGGGACGGGATACGATGATCGCGTTGCCCGGTCTTACCCTCACCACCGGACGACCAGAGGTGGCTGCTTCCATTTTGCGTACTTATGCCCAATTTGTAGACCAGGGCATGTTACCAAATCGCTTTCCCGATGCGGGGGAACATCCAGAGTACAACACGGTTGATGCCACGCTGTGGTACTTTGAGGCGCTGCGCGCAACGCACGCTGCCACTGGTGATGAAGCGCTGGTGCGAGAACTTTTCCCGGTGCTGCAAGAAATCATCCTGTGGCACATCCGCGGTACGCGTTACAACATCCAGATGGATGAGGAAGATGGCCTCATTTTTGCCGGCGAAGAAGGCGTGCAGCTAACCTGGATGGATGCCAAAGTAGACAATTGGGTGGTCACATCTCGCATTGGTAAGCCGGTAGAAATAAATGCACTGTGGTACAACGCCCTCTGTATTATTGCCGACTTTGCCGAAATGCTTGGTGAGAACGCGGCTGAATATCGGGCATTAACGAAGAAAGTTCAGGCTGGCTTTGTCCGCTTCTGGAACGATGAGATGGGCTATTGCTACGATGTGATAGATGGCCCTGACGCGGAAGGGCTTGATGGCAGCCTGCGCCCCAATCAGCTGTTTGCCATCGCGTTACCGCACAGCCCGCTGAACGCCGACCAGCAGCGTTCCATCGTAGATGCCTGTGGCCGACATTTGGTCACGGCCCACGGTTTGCGCAGCCTGTCAGCTGATGACAAAGCGTACATTGGACATTATGGGGGCGACCGATACAAGCGAGATGGTGCCTACCACCAAGGCACGGTGTGGGGCTGGCTGATTGGCCCGTTTGTCAGTGCCCATTTACGGGTATATAAAGACAAAATAGCGGCGCGGTCCTATTTGGAATCGCTCTTGCAGCACCATATTCGAGCCCACGCGGTCGGCAGCCTAAGCGAGATCTTTGACGGCGATGCGCCTTTTGCGCCGCGCGGCTGCGTGGCCCAGGCATGGAGCGTGGCGGAGGTGCTGCGCACCTGGCAGCAAACGGTCTGATTAACGCTTGACGAATAAATTATCACTTGTAATGTTTCAAGAGCTGGTAGCGTCTGACTGGGTGGAGGTAAACTATTTATGAAATTAGCAATGATTGGATTAGGCAAGATGGGTGCCAACATGGCGCGTCGCTTAATTGCGGGTGGCCATGAGGTGGTGGGCTATAATTTGGAAACCGCCGTTACGGACCAGCTCGCTGCGGAGACAGACCTGGTTCCAGCCTATTCACTGGCCGAAGCCGTGAATAAATTAGACGCGCCCCGCGTGGTCTGGGTGATGGTTCCGTCTGGTAAGCCCACCGAAGGCGTGGTGTCTGAGCTGGGCAATCTCTTAAGCGCTGGTGACCTGGTGGTAGACGGCGGCAACAGCAATTACAAAGAGACGATGCGGCGTGGTGAAACCTTGGCCAAACGGGAGATTGATTACGTCGATGTAGGCACCAGCGGCGGTGTTTGGGGCTTGAAGGAAGGGTACAGTATGATGGTTGGCGGGACAGAAACGGCCGTTACTGCCCTCGCTCCAGCGCTCAGAACATTGGCGCCCGGTGCAGACAAAGGCTGGGGGCATGTCGGTCCCAGTGGCTCCGGCCACTTTGTGAAGATGGTGCACAACGGCATTGAATATGGCCTGATGCAGGCTTATGCAGAAGGGTTTGAAATTATGAAGGCCAAAGAAGCATTTGGGCTGGATTTGCACCAAATTTCCGAGATTTGGCGCTTTGGCAGCGTGGTGCGCTCCTGGCTGCTAGATTTAACGGCCAATGCCCTGGCGGAAGATATGGAATTGAGCGACATTAAAGGGTACGTTTCTGACAGTGGCGAAGGGCGTTGGACAGTATTTGAGGCGATTGATTTGGACGTGCCTGCGCCGGTCATTACCCAGTCGCTGCTGGCTCGCTTTGTCAGTCGTCAGGATGAAAGTTATGGAGCCAAGCTGCTGGCGGCGATGCGCAATCAGTTTGGTGGTCACGCCGTGGTAAAGGCGGAAGAGTAAGAAGTTTTGTGGCGATGGGTGATTTCCACGCGGAATCGCCATCTGAGGCTTTGTTAGGCAAGCGATGTTTGAAAACAAACCTAAATTTGGCCCAGAGCAGTTTGCAGCTGGCACCGATATTATTCGGCAGGGGGATGTGCCGGATAAGTTTTACATTATCACACGCGGCAGAGTGGCGGTGATTTTGGAGCCGCCGGACGGGTTGGATGCCGTCATTGATCATTTAGGGCCAGGCGATTTTTTTGGCGAAGTCGGGCTGCTGCATCAAAGTCGGCGAATGGCGACGGTGCGGGCGGAAACGGCCGTTCAGCTCATGGCGATGGATTATCAAACTTTTCGTACCTGGATTGAAGGATCTCCTTTGGTCGCCCAGGAGATTCAGGCGCTGGCGGCGAGGCGTACCCGTGATACAGGCCCCTTGGAACCAGCGCCACAATTTAACGCGCAAAGAATTCCCGACAACGTGTTGGATACGGCCGTTGAATCGGCCGAACAGTATGAGCCGGGCGATATAATCATAAAGCAGGGAGATGCATCGGATCAGTTTTATATTGTTGTCGAAGGCCTGGTGTCGGTGACGCATACAGATGTAAGTGGTAAACGCCATTTGGTTGCCGAACTGACGGCAGGCGATTATTTTGGTGAGATAGGGCTGTTGGAAGGAACAGACCGCATTGCTACGGTAACGGCCGTTACCCGAGTCAAAGTAGTCTCGTTCGATCGCAACACCTTTCGTCGCTGGATGATCTATTCCCCCAGCAGTCAGGACGACATTGCAGAAACGGCCGCACGGCGGCGCAAAGATACCGGGATGTTGTCCCTGCCCGAGGATGAGTAAGAACAGGTAAGTGAAAAGTAATAAGTGAAAAGTTTGAGAGTCACCTGTTTACTTACGAACTTCTCCTAGAAACCGACGTCCAAGGGGAATCAAAATGACCGACTGTTATTCCTGTGAGCTAGTCACCCGACGTGATGGCGGCACAGCGCCTTTATGGGACAGTATCTTTAGAACGCGATATTGGGACCTTGTACACCATTTCGATACAGAGTTGCCCGGTTGGCTGGTATTGGTTGCCAGAAGGCACATAGCCACCGTTGCTGAACTAAGTGAAGTGGAAGCGTCTGAAATGGGGATACTCATTCGTAAAATTTCTCTGGCGTTGAAACAGGTTACAGACTGTCAAAAAACCTATGTGATGCAATTTGCTGATCATCCCCAACACCCCCACGTGCACATTCACATTGCCCCCCGCATGAAAGACCAGCCAGACGCGCGGGGCGGCCCGCGAATTATGGAATACACCGGGGTTGCCGAAAGTGAGCGGGTTGATGAAGCAACAATGAACGAAATTGGGCAGCACGTTCGACAACGCCTTTTAGCAATGAAAGATTAAACCTAGACAATAAATATGACTGTAGACCTTACCGACTTGAAGCGACAGGCTGCCGAGCGCGCCGTTGAATTTATTGAATCTGGCATGGTGGTCGGATTGGGCACGGGCAGCACGGCCGTTCATGCCGTCTACGCTCTGGGTCGTTTGTTGGCAAACGGCCGTCTGAAAAAGATTGTTGCCATCCCCACGTCTGAAGTTACCGCCCGCGAAGCGGCAGCCTGCAACATCCCCCTCGTCACGTTCGATAGTCATCCCGCAATTGATCTGACGATTGACGGTGCGGATGAAGCGGATCCTAACCTGGATCTAATCAAAGGATTGGGTGGAGCACTGCTACGTGAAAAGATTGTGGCGGCAGCGTCCGAGCGGTTCATTATTGTGGCCGATCATACCAAGCGCGTGTCCCAATTGGGCAGTAAAGCGCCCGTGCCTGTGGAAGTCATTCCCTTTGCCGAGCGACCCGTTCGTGATTATCTGATGACGTTAGGCGCCCGGGTAGAAAAACGGTTGCTGAATGGAGAACGGCCGTTTCGCACGGACGAGAACAACATTATCCTCGACTGCTACTTCGGCCATATCGCTCAGCCGCAACAGCTGGCCAGCGCCATCCGCAAGCAGCCAGGCGTGGTTGAACACGGCCTCTTCCTCAATATGGCCACCGACCTGATCCTGGCCTCCCCGGATGGCATTGCGCAGTTCTCCCGCCCGTAACCGGCAGACAAGCCAGCTGTAAGATTTTTGTAAGCAGTTTTGGCTACAGTTACCGTGTCTAAGTTTGCAAGTAGGCGCGTGGGCGAGTTTGCCAATAACGTCACTTATCACTTTTTACTTTTCGCTACCCCACTTGCCTATCGGGAGAACAGCATGGTCAAAAAATTAGCGTTTGGTGCCCTGGTTGGCTTTTTATTGACGGCCGCGTTAACGGCCGTTCACTTTCTCGCCTTTCAACTGATTGGCACCTCCTTCATTCCCTATGACTTCTTCAACTGGATGACCCGCGTGCTGCCCGGGGACCTTATCACCTTTGGTATTGATCTGATGATCGATTCTATGCTGGCGCTGGGCCTGAGCGTCGTCGATTTGGCCAAAACGGCCGAACGGGCCTCTGCCGTGCTGCAATTTGTGGGTATGGTGGTTGTGCTGGGCGCCGTTGTCTTTGCCATTTGGCACACGCTCACAGTGCGTCGCCCTCGCCTCGCAGGACTTATTGTGGGCGCGATTGTGGGCTTACCCATGCTCACCATTAGCCGTTCCGTGGCCCAAATTGATGTTTCCCCCGTGGTAAATGGGCTGTGGCTGCTGGTTAGTTTTGTGGTTTGGGGCTGGTTTTTGGGATGGGTATACGGCCGTTTATTCAACACCGAATCCTTAGCAGAAACTGTCGTGGCTACAGAAGCTCCCCCTGCTGACGTGCAGGTTATTGACCGACGCAAATTTTTAGTGCAGTTGGGGGCGAGTACGGCCGTGCTCACCGTGGCTGGAACCGGCATTGGCGCCACGTTGGCTAGAGCCGAACGGGCGCGATTATCGGCCGGGGGAGCAAGCATTGCCTCAGGCAATATCGTCTTCCCGAATGCCAACGATCCGCTTGTCCCTGTGCCCGGCACGCGGCTGGAATACACCCCCATCTCTGAACATTACCAGGTCTTCCTCCAAACTGAACCGACTACTATCGAAGAAGAAGATTGGGAGATGCCCATCACCGGCATGGTGGATAATCCACGCATGTTTACCCTGCAGCAGTTCCGCGATGAATTTGAATCGTTTGATCAATTTGTCACCCTCACCTGCATTTCCGGGCGCGTGGGCACGGGCCTCATCAGTACCACAAAGTGGACAGGTGTGAGCGCCCAAGACGTGCTGGAAGCGGTTGGGGTGCAGCCAGAAGCCAAATATCTGTTCATTACCTCAGGCGATGGCTTTTACGAAACGGTCGATTTAGAGTTAATCCGCAACGATCGGCGCATTATGTTTTGCTACGCTTGGGATGATAAATTACTGCCCAAAGACCACGGCTTCCCGCTACGCATCTGGATTCCCGATAAGTACGGCATGAAGCAGCCCAAATGGATCACGGGTATCGAAGTGACCGACGTTGATCAGCCTGGCTACTGGGTGGAGCGAAACTGGGACAAAGTTGCCCAGGTCAAAACCACCTCGGTCATTGACACGGTGGCGGTAGATAATATTGGCGCGGTTGATGGTCAGCAGGTCGTTCCAGTGGGTGGCATTGCCTACGCTGGAGCACGCGGCATTGGTGGCGTGGAGGTGCGCGTTGATGGCGGCGATTGGCAGCCAGCCCAGCTACGCGCACCGCTGTCTGAAACCACCTGGGTAATTTGGCGCTACGAATGGCCCTTCAGCGCAGGTGACCACCTGTTTGAAGTGCGCTGCACCGAGGCCGATGGCACCCCCCAAATTGAAGAAACGCAGGGGAATCGCCCCGATGGCTCCTCTGGTATTCATAGTTTTGAAGCTACAGTCTAGCTATTCAGGGGCGTCACTTTCAAATGAGCTTGTGCCTTTCGTTGTCATTTCAACCAGAGAGAGAGCAATCCCTGCAACGATGGCAAGACAAGTAGACAGCTAAGCTTAGAGGAATTTCTCGCCAAAAGCGGCTCGAAATGACAAGCAAGGGAAACCTTGGAGAATACCAACGATTTTTAAGCGACAAGAAAAGGAAATCATGAGCAAGAATAGCAAGCTAATTATTGGCATTGTGGCCGCAGGGGTGGTTTTGGCGGTGGGCTGGTATTTGGCCTCACCTTTGTTCATCACCAACAGCGTAGACGAAGCCTTCCCTTTTGAGGTTCCTGATTCGGCAACTTTGTCTAACATGGATGCCGATGAGATGGCAGCTCTGGAAGCTGACTTCATGGCGGCTGTGCCAGATGATGAGACTGTTGCCCAACTATCTGAAGAAGATCGCGCCACAGTAACGGAAGCGGTTATGGAAGCCGCTGCCGTGGTGTTGTCTGATAAGGAGATGGCGGAAGATATGCCTGCTGCTGAGTGGATTATAGCGGCCTCTGGCACCTTTGTTGGTGCGGATGATTTTCATGAGGGTGAGGGAACGGCCGTCATCTTCCAACAAGGTGACCAGCGCGTCTTGCGTTTTGAAGATTTCCGCGTAACCAACGGCCCCGATTTACATGTTATTCTCAGCAAAAATCCCAACCCCACCGACCGCGACGACATTGGCGATGACTACATCGATCTTGGCTCGCTAAAGGGCAATGTGGGCAACCAAAACTACGATATTCCCGCTGACGTTGATTTAAGCGCATACCAGAGCGTGGTGATTTACTGTGTACCGTTCCACGTGTTGTTCTCCTCGGCAACCGTGAGCAATTAGAGAGGAACAAGCAGATTTAGAGGAAGTGGTTTCTAACAGGAACTGCCGTTCTTGATGGCATAAACGGTATAATAGAATGGTTCCGGGCAACTGCCAGGAGCCATTTTTTATTGTAGGTCAAGTTTGCAAACCTGACACACCGTCTCAAAGGATTTAGATGCGGCGCTTGAGGCAGAAAGGACTTGTTTTATTTAGCACACTTTTCGTCATGCTGTTGTCTGGCTGGCTCTATTGGCCCACCCTTCAGCTGCCGCTCATTTACGACACCTTGCTGCACATCCGCATTACGGGGGGGCTGACGCTTGGGTCTGTGTGGCTGCCGACTGAGGCGTTTGGCTTTTATCGGCCGATGACCTTTTTCCCCATGTTGATCATGCAGCGCCTGTTTGAGGGCTACCCGGCCTGGCTGCTGCATGGCAACAACGTGGTGCAGCACGCGGCGAACGTGGGGCTGCTGGCCTGGCTTAGCTGGCGGCTCTGGCCCGATTGGCGGCGGTCTGTCGCGGCGGGAGCGATCTTTGCCGTATTCCCGTTTTCTTACCAGACGGTAACCGTGTACGGTCATAATGTGCATCCAGCGATTGTTGGCTTGGTATTGCTGGGGTTGCATAGTTATCTCACGGCCGTTTCTAGTCAAGAACAAAAAGGAACACAGAGTTACACAGAGAAG
>CBDUOF010000048.1:0-18670 GCA_965368765.1 uncultured Anaerolineae bacterium
TGTTAGATTCGGGTAAACGTTACGGCCGTTTCCCTCCAACTATTTAGAACATTCGTAAGGTCTAAGGTATAATTTAAGCAGGTTCACTTATTAGCACCTGTCCTTGACTACATGACTGTTACCGAAGATATTAAAAGCCGACTAGATATTGTCGATATCGTTTCCGAAAGCGTTTCCCTGCGCAAGTCTGGGCGGAATTACGCTGGCTTTTGCCCCTTTCACCAAAACACCCGTACGCCTTCCTTCTTTATATTCCCCGAAACCCAAACCTGGCGCTGCTTTGGCGCCTGTGCCGAGGGTGGTGATTTATTCTCTTTTGTCATGAAAAAAGAAGGCTGGGAGTTTAAAGAGGCTCTCAAGAATATGGCCAATCGGGCAGGCGTGACGCTGGAAGAACTCAATCCGATTGACAAGGTCAAAAAAGCGGCGCAAAACAAGCAGGTTGGCCTGCTGCAGGCAGCCACCGATTATTTTCATCAGCTATTTTTGTACGCGCCACAGGCAGAAGCCGCCCGGCAGTATGTGGCGCGACGTAGCTTGAATGCCGAGACGATTGAAGCCTTTGCCATTGGCTTTGCTCTGGATTCCTGGGACGCTTGCCGCTCCCATTTTAATATGCAGGGGTACAGTGACCAGGAGCTTCTGGCAGCTGGCTTGCTGACGGAAAACCTGGACAAGGGCAGCAAATATGATCGCTTTCGCAATCGGCTGATGATTCCCATTCGGGACGTGGACGGCCGTATCGTGGGCTTTGGCGCACGCACCTTAGAGAAAGACGGCATTCCCAAATACCTCAATTCGCCCCAAACGAATTTGTTTGACAAGAGCCACCTGCTTTTTGGCCTGGACACGGGTAAACGCGCCATTCGTGAAGCCAGGCAGGCGGTGATTGTGGAAGGGTACATGGATGTGATGCAGGCGTGGCAAGCGGGCTTCCGCAACGTGGTGGCTCAGATGGGAACGGCGCTTACCGAACAGCAGCTCCGCTTGCTGAAGCGGTACACCAAGCAGTTTGTGTTGGCGCTTGATGCAGATGCCGCGGGGGCGAAAGCGACCTTGCGTAGCTTGCAGGTGGCGCGCGAAACGCTGGATCGAGAAGTGGACGTGAAGTTTGACGCCCGCGGATTGGTGCAGCAGGAAGGGCGGCTGCAGGCAGATATTCGCGTCATGACGCTGCCAGAGGGCAAGGATCCGGACAACATTATTCAGGAGAACCCGGAAGATTGGCCGAAGCTGGTGGCTCAGGCCAAACCCGTGGTAGCTTACGTTATTTCGGTGGCCACGGCAGGGCTGGATTTGAATGATGCCAAGGCAAAGACGGCCGTTGCCCAGCAAGTTCTCCCGCTTATCAAAGATATTCAGGAACCGATTGAGCGGGATCATTATTGGCAGCAGTTGGCCCGTGCGTTGCGCATCGATGAACGGGCCCTGCGGCAGATTCGCCTGCCAGAGACGCCCCGCCACGCACCCAGAGCAAGGGAAACGGCCGTTGCGAAACCAAAACAATCCGGGCACACTGGCTGGACAACCGTGCCCAAGAAGGCCAGAGGTGGGTCTGGCCCGATTGCCACCGACATGCGCCAAACTGACTTTTTGCATCACTGCGTTCGCACGCCCAGCGTTATTGTGCGCATTAATCAGAAGCTGCGGGAATGTGGTCAAGGTCAGGTAAAAGAAGACGATTTTTTGATGGCTGAGGACCAGGCCATTATGCGACAAATGTACCATTTAATTGGCACGTCAGCGGTTGTCACGATTGAGGAATTGTGGGATAGTCTAGATGAGACGCTCCAGAATCGGTTGAAGTTCTTGCTAACGCTACCCCAATCCCCTGAGACAGAGCTAGAGCGTGTTTCCGATACCTTGGTTTTATCCGTACTGGATTGGCGTCTGGCAAAAGTCCGACTGCTGCTCGGCGAAGTAAAACAGTTGCTCCATGAAGCTCAAAACGAAGACGACAACGAAGCTTTGGCTATCTACAATCAGCAACTGAGGGAGTTGCCCTTGGCTGTCTTGCAACTAAACAAGGCCAGAGATGCCATGTCGGCAACCAGCCGCCGCCGTGCTGAAGATGCGTTAAACGGCCGTTATTGAGGAGCTGAAAATGGTTAAGACAACGTACCTGTTTCCTTGAGCGGCGCGCATACGAGCGAATGACTCAATGCTGCAAGTTCTTGAATCATTAGCGCTCACGTTTCAGCAACTCACAGAAAAAGTGTAGAAACAGAAAGTAAGATTTCCTGTGAGTTGCTCAAGTAAAAACCAGTTTCCCGCTTATTCTTACTCAAAATTCTTTTTGGTTTTTACACAGCAGTCCAAGCCTTATTACCGGGCATAAGAATGTCCAATCCGTGCAAATTAATTTCCTAAAAACACAAATGATTGCCCTCATTCAGGTCAGGAATAAAGACAATGGATTTATCTAAGTTAGACAAAGATTTCGACGAAAATATCGAAGAAGAAGAAAACGAAGAGCAAGCTGAAGTGATCGATATTGAAGCATTGGTCAAACAGGCGCGTCGCTCACGTGAGATCAACGAATCAGATGTTCAGGCCCTGTTGGCCTCAGCTGATGAAGATCAGGCGGAGCGACTTTATGCGCGACTGCAAAAACTCAACATTCGCATTGTGTCAGACAGCGGTGAAACGCTCGATGATTTTAGCGAATCATCACGTTTGCTGACCAACATCGATGATGATGAGAATGAAAAGAGTAACAAGACATCGTATCTTACCGGGACAGTTGAAGATGATCCGGTTCACACTTACCTAAAGGAAATAGGGCAAGTCCCCCTGCTGACGGCTGATCAGGAAATTTGGCTATCGACTCAGCTCACCGCCGCCACCGTTCTGGAGCGGCTCAATAATGACGTCACAAAAGACGAAAATGAGTCTGAAGAGGAAATTGATTTTCAGGCAATGGTGGCCAACTACATCAATCTGTTAGAAAACTGGCAGGTGGTAGAGGAGGCTGCAAAGCTGTTAGGTGTTGAGGGTATTGACGTGCTGGCTTTTATTGAAGAAGCGCGGGACTTGCGGCAAGGATGGCAAAAACGTACTGAATCTTATCTGCGGCTCTACCTGAATAACGGCAATTGGGGGCAAGAAGATACCTGGTTAGATTTGGCTCAGGCGAGTTTCCACATGTTTACGGCCGTTTACCTGCTGCCTCTTGATATTTCTCGCCAGATGTCCCTCGTTTACAAAGAGAGCGGCAAGCTCCCCACGCTGGAAGCCTTTCACGATTGGTTGTCTGAAGATTTGGTGGGCCTCAAGTACAATGAATTCATGATTTATGAACTGGCCGAAGAAGCCAAAGTGAACCTCACAGGGGCCAACTTACGCCTGGTGGTAAGCGTCGCTAAACGATACATGGGCCGTGGTATCCACTTGCTTGATCTGGTGCAGGAAGGCAATGTTGGGTTGCTGCGTGCCGTCGAAAAATTTGATCACACCAAAGGCTTCAAATTTAGCACCTACGCAACCTGGTGGATTCGCCAGGCTGTCAGCCGGGCCATTGCCGATCAGGCGCGCACCATTCGTATTCCGGTGCACATGTTTGAGACCATCAACAAGATTGTGAAACTACAGCGCGATTTGGTGCAAAAATTGGGCCACGAACCTAGCGATGAAGAGCTGGCGCTGGAGTTGGATTACCTGACGCCAGAAGAGTCTGAGACGATTAAGAAATCGTTGAAAGATGACACCAATATCGACCCTGTCCTCAATCGCAAATGGCGGCAGGCCGTCTCCAAAATTCGGGACATCAAGCGCATTTCCATGGATCCGATGTCACTGGAATCCCCCGTTGGCAATGAAGATTCTACCGAATACGGTGACTTCATTCCGGATGAAAGTGCCCAAGAGCCAGTAGACGCCGCCTCCAAGGAGTTGCTACGTGAGCAAATTCGCAATGTGCTTGGCTTCCTGAGTGAACGGGAACGCGAGGTGCTGGAAATGCGCTTTGGTCTGAACGATGGCAAGGATCATACTCTTGAGGAAGTGGGGCGCAGCTTTGGGGTTACTCGGGAACGCATTCGCCAAATCGAAGCCAAAGCGTTGCGCAAGTTGCGCCACCCCAGCCGCAGCAAGGCGCTGCGCGACTATCTCAGCTAGAAAACGCTCCGATTTTTATCTTTATTTTTTAGCCCAACGGTTGGAAACGGCCGTTGGGTTTTTTGTGTCAAAAGGGAGCAAAAATCACCTTTTACCATCTCCGTTTTAGCCGTCACCATTGTTGCCCACCCATATTGCTTGTGATAGAATGCACAGAGAACTTTTGGAAGAGAAAAGACATTTTACTGAACTGATTTTCCGCATAAAATTTTGAGACAAATAGCGAAATACGCTGACCTCAGGAAAGATCGATCTTCTTATGGAAAACAATCCTATACTAATAGAATATCTTCCCATTGCCGTCCTAATCGGTATAGCTCTATTTTTTGCCGTTTTGCTGCCTGTTTTGTCACTCAACTTAGGCCCAAAACCAAAAGAAAACACCCGCAGTAAGCTAATCCCATACGAATCAGGAATTGTTGCCATTGGGGAAGCACAGCGTCGCTTGCCCGTCAAATTTTATCGCATTGCGGTTCTGTTTATTCTGTTTGATGTCGATATAATCCTTTTAGTTCCCTGGGCGGTTACATTTCGTAAACTTGGCTTTTACGGTCTTGGCGTCATGGGTATTTTTATGCTCCTTTTCATTTTGGGTGACGTTTGGATTTGGAAGAAAGGAATTCTGGAATGGGAATAGAACAAAAACTTGGAGATATGGGTGTTATCACCCTTCGTTTAGAAGATTTAGTGAACTGGGGGCGTACCAACGCCATGTGGCCTATGCTTTTTGGCCTGGCTTGTTGCGCCATTGAAATGATGTCTTCGCAAGCCGCTCATTATGATGCATCTCGCTTTGGCATGGAGCTAAATCGTCCTTCGCCACGCCAGTCCGATCTGATGATTGTAGCGGGTCGAGTTTCTCGTAAAATGGCGCCTGTTGTGCGCCGTCTATACGATCAAATGCCAGAACCTAAATGGGTCATCGCTATGGGAGATTGTGCTTCCTGCGGCGGTATTTTTAATAACTACGCCATTGTGCAGGGCGTTGATGAAATTGTTCCGGTCGATGTGTACGTAGCTGGCTGTCCGCCACGCCCTGAAGCATTGATCGACGGGTTCATGACCTTGCATGAGAAAATCCGCGGCGAAAAATTAACCGACCACGCCTAAAGAGCAGAGAGTTTGACTCTGGAGAAGAGACACAATGAACGCAGATCAACGTGTTGTTGACAAAATTAAGGTTGCTTTCCCGGATGCAATTGAAGATACGAACGATTTTCGGGGGGAGCAAACCATCTATGTGCAGAAAGCACAGCTCAAGGGCATTTGCCAACTGCTTCGAGACGACCCTGAGCTAAGCTACAAATTCTTGTCTGACATTTGCGCCGACGATTTTTTGCCAGAGTTCCCCCGATTTGCTTTGAGTTACCATCTTTACTCATTTGACCATAACCATCGGTTGCGCCTGCGCACCTGGGTTGAAGATCCCGAAGAAGGGCCAGAAACGTTGTCTTCTATTTGGTCTATTGCCACCTGGTTAGAAATGGAAGTATGGGATTTGATGGGCATTCAATTCCAGGGAAATACCAGCTTGCGCCGTCTCTTTTTGCCCGAAGATTGGCAGGGACATCCACTGCGCAAAGATTATCCGCTTGGCTATGAAGAAGTTCAGTTCTCCTTTAACTGGCAAGAAATTGATGCCAAGAAGCCATATGCTAAAGAGTAATTAGAAAGTGCACAAGCTGCAAACGGAACGAAGAGGTTAAGTATGACCATTCCCTCTGGTGGTGACACCATTAAAGAGCTAACAGTAGAAGAGTTACGGGCCAAAGTAGGCACGGGCATGACCATTGAGAATGCTGAAGAGAATATGCTCCTCAGCATGGGTCCGCAACATCCCAGTACCCACGGTGTGCTGCGTCTCTTGGTGGAATTAGATGGGGAAACGATTGTGAATTTGGCTCCCGATATTGGTTTTTTGCACACGGGTGTGGAAAAAAGTATGGAAGCCAAAACATACACTAAAGCATTGGTCATGACTGACCGTCTGGATTATTTATCCCCGATGTCGAACAATTTAGGGTACATTCTGGCTGTAGAAAAATTGCTGAATGTGGAGGCAACGCCTCGTGCCCAGGTGATTCGGGTGATTCTTACAGAATTGGCTCGTATTTCCAGCCACCTTGTATGGTTAGGAACGCACGCGCTTGACTTGGCGGCGATGTCTGTTTTTCTTTATTGTTTCCGTGAGCGTGAGTACATCCTGGACTTATTCGAGATGGTCGCTGGCCAGCGAATGATGGTGAGCTATTTCCGCCCGGGTGGGCTGTGGCGCGATGTGCCCGAAGAGTTTGAGCCTGCCGTGCGGCAGTTTTTAGACTTTTTCCCAGCTAAAATTGCTGATTATGAAGCGTTGCTGAAGAACAACCCAATCTGGTTAGCACGAACAAAGGGAATTGGGGTAGTTACGGCTGAGCAAGCCATGGATTGGGGCATGACCGGGCCGAGCCTTCGTGGGTCTGGGGTTAATTGGGATATTCGCAAATCACAGCCTTACATTGGTTATGAGACGTATGAGTTTGATGTGCCAGTGGAAACGGATGGCGATGTCTATGCTCGTTACCGCTGTCGGATGCAGGAGTTTTGGGAAAGTTTGCGGATTATCCGTCAAGCGCTGGATAGATTGCCAGCTGGTCCAGTCAATATTGATGATCGCAAAATTGTGCCGCCGCCCCGTTCTGAACTGGGGCATAGTATGGAAGCGGTTATTCATCACTTCAAGTTGTGGACGGAAGGATTTAGCGCCCCAAGTGGGTATGTTTATCAAAGTATAGAATCGCCGCGCGGGGAGTTCGCCTGTTATTTGCGTGGAGACGGTAGCCCTAAACCGGCACGGGTGCATTTCCGTACGCCATCCTATGTTCATGTGGCCTCACTGCCATTCATGTCTCAGCAGGTTTTTGTGGCAGATTTGGTTTCAATTATTGGTTCGATTGATATTGTTTTGGGGGAGATTGACCGGTAACGGCCGTTTACGGTTATCTTATAAGGTCAATGTAGGAGATTATGGTGCTCGCAGAAAAGTATCCCGAAGAAATTAAAGGAATTTTGGCGCGGTTTCCCAGTAAGAAATCGGCCGTTTTGCCATTGATGCACTTGGCGCAAGAAGCTTATGGCTTCACAAGTCGCGAAGCCATGCATGAAGTCGCTAACATTTTGGATTTGGATCCGACTCATGTCTTATCATTGGCTGGTTTTTACACGCTGTACTACGAAGAGCCAGTTGGTAAATTCGTGCTAGAAGTTTGCAATGATTTGGCCTGTGCCCTTCGGGGTGCGGATGAATTTGTAGAGATGGCTTGTCGTAAGCTGGATATTCCCGTTGACGGAACAACAAACGATGGCTTGTTTACGCTAAAAACAGTCATGTGTTTGGCGGCTTGTGATCGGGCGCCTATGTTGCAAAGCAACTTGAAGTTTGAAGAGAATCTGGATGAAGAGAAATTTGATAAGCTAATTTCCCGATTACGGGCAGAAGCTGCCTCTGAGAATCCAGAACCATCAATTGTCGAAAAGATTTCTGCTTACGCCAAATAGGTTGGCAGAAAGCGGATGAACGGGGTTAGGTAATGGCTCATATTTTGTTGCGGAATCGAGACATTGAGAATATTCACAAGCTAGAGGTTTACCGGGCAAATGGCGGTTACGAAGCTTTGCAGAAGGTGTTGGCCGACTATTCACCAGCGGAAGTGATTGACATCATTAAGGCTGCGGGATTACGAGGGCGTGGCGGTGCAGGTTTCCCCACGGGTTTAAAGTGGAGCTTTATTCCAAAAGCGCCTGGTGATAAATACATTGTAGTGAACTCTGATGAGTCCGAGATGGGAACGTTCAAAGATCGAGCGTTGCTGGAGCATAATCCCCATCAGGTTATTGAAGGGGCGATCATTGCCGCTTATGCCGTGGGTGCCCAAACGGTTTACAACTACATGCGTGGCGAGTTTATGGGCATCGGACACCATATTGAAGAGGCCTTGCTAGAGTGTTATGAAGCTGGCATTTTAGGCGACAATATTTTTGGCTCCGATTTTAACTGCAACATGTACAATTATTTTGGGGCAGGTGCCTATATTTGTGGTGAGGAAACGGCCCTCCTCAACTCGTTGATGGGTGATTTAGGGCAACCGTGGTCACGACCGCCATTTCCGGCGGTTGAGGGGCTATATCACAAGCCAACCGTGGTAAACAATACGGAAACAATGGCCAATGTGCCGCCGATCTTGCTTAAAGGGGTGGATTGGTATCGCTCTATTGGTACGGAACAAAGCCCTGGCCCCAAGATTATGTGTCTGAGCGGTCATATCAAGAACCCAGGCACGTATGAAGTTGAGATGGGGATGCTTTACCGCGAGCTGATCTATGGTGAGCAGTTTGGTGGCGGCATTTTAAATGACAAAAAGTTTAAGGCGCTGCTGCCCATTGGTGGCTCTGGCCCTGTGGTGGTGAATGATGCTTTGGACGCACCCATCACGTATGAAGGATTGAAGCCGTTTGGCTCTGATATGGGGTCTGGCTCTGTGGTGGTGATGGATGAAACGGTGGATATGGTGTGGGTGGCGATGAAGCTCTCCCATTTCTTTAATCATGAATCCTGTGGCAAATGTACCCCATGCCGCGAAGGTACCTTCTGGATGGATAAGCTTATCACCCGTATTTATAAGGGCGAGGGCAGTAAGCGCGATTTGGAAGTGCTGCGCAGCGTGGCGGGGCAGATCGGCGGCAGAACGTTGTGTGCTTTGGGTGATTTTGCCACCAGCCCCGTTTTGGGTACGTATCGCCATTTTGCCAATGAATATGAAGCGAAGGTAAGTGGGAAGAAGGCTAAGGAGGAAACGGCCGTTCCCATCGCTGCTGACTAATTAAACTTACCCTCTGGAAGAGGAAACGTATGAGTGACCAGATTACATTGACGATTGATGGCGTTGAACTGAGCGTGCCCAAAGGGACGCTCGTCGTCGATGCTGCCAAAATGATTGAAAACCCCATCCCGGTCTTTTGCTACCATCCCAAAATGGAGCCTGTGGGCATGTGCCGCATGTGTTTGGTGGAGATTGGCCTGCCCGTGCGCGACCGAGCCACCGGTGAGTTGCAGCTCAATGACGATGGCACACCTCAGGTAAACTTCCGGGGTTTGCAGACGGCCTGTACCGTAGCGGTGAGCGAAGGCATGGTGGTTCGCACGAACACCCAACCCGTGACCGAAGCGCGGGAAGACGTCATTGAGTTCCTGCTTATGAGCCATCCGTTAGACTGCCCCATTTGCGACAAAGGGGGCGAATGTCCCCTGCAAAACTTGACGATGGAGCACGGCAAAGGCACCAGCCGGATGGATTTCAGCCTCAAAATAAAGCTGGACAAGCATGTGCCGCTGGGTGATTTAATCTACCTGGATCGCGAGCGGTGCATCCAGTGCGCCCGCTGTGTGCGCTTCCAGGATGAGATTGTAGATGACCCTGTCATTCATTTTCATAACCGGGGCCGCAGGCTGGAAATTGTAACGATGTCTGAGCCGGGCTTTGATTCTTATTGGAGCGGCAATACAACAGATATTTGTCCGGTAGGCGCATTGACCACGGCCGATTTTCGCTTTGGGGCACGTCCCTGGGAATTGACGCCTGTAGCGACCCTATCGCCACACTGCCCATCTGGCTCTAACATGACATTTAGCACGCGGCGTGAAGCCAAGAGCGGTGGTCGCTCGGTGATTAAGCGGATCATGCCTCGGCAAAATGAGCAGGTGAATGAAATCTGGATCTCTGACCGGGATCGGTTTGTCCACCACTTTGCTGATGCACCTGACCGATTGAAGAAGCCGTGGGTACGAAAGAACGGTGAGCTGGTTGAAGTTGAGTGGAATGAAGCGCTAGATGCCGTGGCTGGGAAGTTGCAGCAGAATAAAACGGCCGTTGCCGGAATCAGCGGCGACCGCATTAGCAATGAAGACATGTTCCTTTTCCAAAAATTGCTGCGGAAGGGGCTGGGCAGTAACCACATCGATTTAGCGAACCGCCGGTTGGCCGGTGGCGATGTGGTGGCCAAGGTTGGCATCAGTCGAGGCAGTAACCTGCTGGCGCTGGGTCAGGGAGATGCCATCGTGGTGGTCGCCAGTGACCTGCATGAAGAAGTGCCCGTCTGGTGGCTGCGCGTGAAGCAAGCGGCAGAACGCGGTGCTGCTGTTGTTGTCTTAAATCTTCGACCTACGCGACTCGATAAGCATGCAGCCTGCGTCATTCATTATCGGCCAGGAACGGCCGTTTCTACCCTGCGCCAACTGATCAATGATGCCAAAGTGGCAGCTGCCGATGCCGACAACAGCCCGATCAAAGCCGCTGCCGACATGATTATGCAAGCCAACAATGTGGTGGTTTTTTATGGTGCAGAAGGTCTCACTTATGAGGAAACCGATGCGGTTGCCAGACTGTTGGCCAACCTGCTGCTGATCAAGAATGAAGAAGCCCGCGCGGGACGGCTAAACAATGGCTTAATACCGGTTTGGCCACACAATAACACGCAAGGTGCCTGGGACATGGGCATTCATCCTGCGCTTGAACCTGGATACAAAGCGATTGAAAGCGCTGGTAAAACGGCCGCACAAATTTACGCTGCTGCGCAAAGTGGTGAACTCAAGGCACTATTTGTTGTCGCGGCCGATCCTATCGGTGATGGCCAGATGGCTGGACGGGGAAAGCTGGACTTTTTGGTGGTACAAGAGTTGTTCATGACAGAAACGGCCGCTTTGGCCGATGTTGTCTTGCCCGCCCAAAGTTGGGCAGAGCGAGAAGGCACGTTTACAAGTGGCGAACGCCGTGTTCAGCGCTACTATCCTGCCATTCAGCCCGTTGGCGAGGCCCGCCCTGACTGGCAAATCTTGGCCCAAATTGGTGAACGGGTTGGTTTAGAGAAACCTGCATTTGCCGCCAGCCTAGCGTTTCGTGATTTGGCTAAGGCCGTGCCCCAATACACCGGAATGGATTATCGTACCTTAGCCAGAGTTGAAAAGCAATGGCCCGATGTCGGTGGCGACGATCTGTATTACGGTGGCAACGCGTATGAAAACCGGGTGGGTTTGGGGATGCAGTGGCCTGTCGAGGCTGAGGCTGGCTCAGTAGACCATTATGAATTGGGTGACGTTTCCCGTCATTTGCCTTCCGGGGTCGTTTTGGTGCGAACGGCCGCTCTGTATACGCCTGGATCGCTCATTAAACATAGCAAACTATTGGCTCCACGGATGGCTCAGCCAACGTTGATCATCAATAAAGCGGATGCTGCCGGTTTGCAGCTAGTTGGTGGTGAAGCCGTTTCTATTGATGCATATGGTAAAAGTTTCGCGGTCAACGTGATTTTTAGCGGACATGCACCAGAAGGCGTGGCATTGCTGCGGGGCGTGCCTTACCAGGCCGGTACGGCTGAGCTAAAGCTTAGCAAGATCGAAGTATAAATTAGAAGAGGAAAACTATGACACCAGGACAGATAGCTCTGCGTGCCTTAATTGTAGGATTTATCATCTCGCTTGCCGTTATCACCGGTTTTGCCTACACAACGCTGCTGGAGCGCAAGCTGCTTGCGAGATTGCAGGCACGCATTGGCCCCAATCGGGCCGGTTATATTCCCTTACCTCGTCGGGGAGGCGGCAAAGAGCACAAATTGCTGGCTGGTATTATGCAGCCCGCTGCCGATGCGGTGAAGCTATTTTTTAAAGAAGATATGACCCCGGCCAAGGTTGATCTCATTACCTATAATTTGGCGCCGATGCTCACTGTTATTCCTGCTATCGTTTTGCTAGCGGTGATTCCCTGGGCGGGCGAGATCAATATTTTTGGCGCGCAATTTGCGCCCTATTTTGCTATAGCCCCTGGATTGAACGTGGCGGTTCTCTTTATTTTAGCCATTACGTCTATCAGTGTTTACGGCGTGGTTCTGGCTGGTTGGGCTTCCAACAGTAAATATGCTGTACTTGGTGGGATTCGCGCTTCGGCACAAATGATTAGCTATGAATTAGCGCTGGGTTTAACGGTGCTCATTCCCGTTATGCTGGCTGATTCGATGAATTTAGGTGACATCGTGGCCGCTCAATCTGAAGGCTGGTTTGTGTTTCGGCAACCAATTGCTGCACTTGTGTTTTTCATAGGTATGATGGCTGAACTGCAGCGGGCGCCATTTGACCTGCTGGAAGCAGAACAAGAGCTTTCTGCGGGTTACTCGGTCGAGTATAGCGGAATGCGTTTTGGCATGTTTTTTATGGCCGAATACATGAAGATGATTATCTTTAGCGCAATTATTGTCGTGCTCTTCTTTGGCGGTTATCGTGGACCGTTTGTGGATGCGTTGCCCGGGCTTGGCTTTTTATACATGATATTGAAGATATTCTTCTTCCTCTGTCTTATGATTTGGATTCGCGCTTCTTTACCACGCCTCCGTTACGATCAGTTAATGGGGTTTGGCTGGAAGCGGTTATTGCCAATTTCGGTATTTAATTTCATTATTGTGGCCGTTTTTATTGTGCTGAAAGAAGAAGGCGTGTTCGATTCGCTACTGAAACTGGTTGGTCTGGGGTAAGTGACCCAGTATTGAGACTCGGAGAAATCTATGATTGGTGAAATCATTAAAGGTATGGCAACGACGCTGAAGCACCTGTTTCAGGATCCGGTTACCGTTGACTATCCAAATGTCACGCGTCCTGTGCGAACTCGTTTTAAGGGGCGCCATGAGTTAAAACGGTACGATAATGGCTTGGAGCGATGTATCGGCTGCTCTTTGTGTGCTGCGGCCTGTCCGGCCGATGCCATTTTTGTTGAAGCATCTGAAAACACGGATGAAGAGCGGTATTCGCCTGGTGAACGGTATGCCAGTACGTATGAAATCAATATGCTGCGCTGCATTTTTTGCGGTTATTGTGAAGATGCCTGCCCAACGCAAGCAATTGTTCTGGAAAACAAGTATGAGCTCAGCTTTTATGATCGAGCCAGTGCGTTGTATACCAAAGAGATGTTGATTGTGGATGTGCCGGTGAACGGCCGTCCTTCACCACAGCAAGTTGACGCAGGCAGTTTTGACCGGGCGATTCCTGATATGGAAGACCCTAAGTAAGTGTGTGGCCGCAAAAAGGAAGTGGAATTGCGCGGACAGTTGCAAGACACCGCCTTTTCTAAATTGGGAATTGTAACGAGCGGCAATTAAGGAAGAAGGGAAACTGGAATGGGAAGTGGACCTGTCGTTATTGTATTTATTTTGATGGCACTTGTATCGTTGACATCGGCGGTTATGATGTTGCGCAGCCACAATGCCGTGCACAGCGCATTGTGGCTCGTGCTAAACTTTACGGCCATTGCGGTGCTGTACGTGGTTTTGAACGCGCCCTTTATTGCGGTTGTGCAAATTACGGTGTATGCCGGGGCAATTATGGTGCTGTTTCTGTTTGTGATCATGCTGTTGGGTGCCGAACAGCTGCAGGGCCTGACGCGTGCCCAGGGAAGTGAGCGCATTCACCAGGTAATCGCGGCCGTTTTGGGCGTGCTATTGGTGGTGGGCTTTGGCATTGTACTGGGGCAAGGTGGCTTAGCAAGTGGGGGAGAAACGGCCGTTATTGACTCTAGCCCCGTCGCCTTAGGCTTACGCTTATTTGAAGGGTACGTGTTGCCTTTTGAAGTGACAGGCATTTTGCTATTGGCAGCAATTATCGGTGTTGCCGTATTTACGCGTAAAAAGAAGAACGAGGCTTAAGCTCATGGAACTAACCATCAACTGGTACATTGCCTTAAGCGGCTTGCTGTTTACTTTAGGCGCATTGGGCGTTTTGCTGCGTCGTAATGCAATTATTGTGTTTATGTCAATTGAAATGATGCTCAACGCGGCTAACCTGGCCTTTGTTGCATTCTCCCGTCACCTTGGCGACCTCGATGGGCAAGTGCTGGTTTTCTTTGTGATTACCGTGGCTGCGGCTGAAGTAGCGGTTGGGTTGGCACTTATTGTCACCATCTTCCGCAGCAAAAAGAGCATTAACATTGACGAAATCAATCTAATGAAAGGTTGATGATTAACCAAAGGAACGGTTAATTTAGTAAGAGGAGGAAAATTACTCAATTACCAATTTACCAATTACTAATTGCCACCATCACCAACCAGCGTAATTAGTAAACAGTAATGTGTAATTAAGTAATTAAGCAATTTATGGGTATTTTTGGTTTAGCTCCCCTAATTTTGGTTTTTCCATTTATAGGCGTCTTGTTCAACGGTTTGGTGGGGCGGCGCTTTGTGGATTATAACCGGCAAACTGGTGAAAAATGGTCCGGCTGGTTTGGTAGCCTCATGGCACTTAGTGCGTTTGCCATCGCGGTCGCCATGTTTTTTGGCTTGCGGGCCAATGAATTCCATGCAGAAATTGTCGTGTTGTTCGACTGGATTCATGTCGGCGATTTCTACGTACCCTGGGCGATGCAAATTGACACCCTGTCGACCACCATGATGCTGGTCGTAACTGGTGTTGGTTCCTTGATTCATATTTATGCCATCGGTTATATGCATGGTGATCCGAATTTCTCTCGCTTTTTCAACTATCTAAACTTGTTCTTGTTTTTCATGCTTATCTTGGTTACAGGCAGCAGCTATTTGATGCTGTTCGTGGGCTGGGAAGGCGTGGGTTTGTGTTCGTTTTTGCTAATCGGCTTTTGGTTTGATCGCGTGAATGAGAAGGGCGAAGCGATGAACGCCAATGCGGCTCGCAAAGCGTTTGTGGCTAACCGGGTCGGTGATTTAGCAATGATCTTGGCGATGACCCTGACATTTTGGACTTTCAAAACGCTGGAATTCCAGCCTGTTTTTGATAGCGCTATAGAAATGTTTGAAAGTGGCCATATCGTTCATTTTGGATTGTTCGAAGCTTCATTGGGCAGCGTGCTGACGGCGATTACCGCGTTATTCTTGGCGGGTGCTGCAGGTAAATCGGCTCAAATCCCGCTGTACGTGTGGCTGCCGGATGCCATGGCTGGCCCCACACCCGTTTCAGCACTTATCCATGCGGCCACGATGGTGACCTCTGGTATTTATTTGATAGTGCGCAGCAACGTATTGTTCGAATTGGTACGAGAAAGCGGTGCAGTCATTGGTTTTCTGGGCATTTCTTCACCAGATTTGGTTGCTTATACAGGTGCAGCCACGGCACTATTTGCTGGCTTAATTGCCTTTACCCAAAATGATGTGAAAAAGGTGCTAGCCTACTCGACCGTGAGCCAATTGGGCTTTATGATTGCGGCCGTAGGCATGGGAGCCTATGTGGCGGGGATGTTTCATCTGATTACCCACGCCTTCTTCAAAGCCCTGTTGTTCCTCGGTTCTGGCTCTGTTATCCATGGTATGGAACATGGCCATCACGAGATTTCGCACGGGCATCATGATGACGCACACGACGCATTCGACCCGCAGGATATGCGCACCATGGGTGGCTTGCGACACAAAATGCCCTGGACTTTCCGCACCTACATGGTCGGGGCTTTGGCATTGGCTGGCGTTTTCCCGCTAGCCGGTTTCTGGTCTAAAGATGAAATTCTGGCTCATTCTGGGGAGCACAATGGCATCGTCTATGGTCTACTGACGGCAGCGGCTATTTGTACGGCGTTTTATATGGGTCGGCAGTTAAAAATGGTCTTTTTTGGTGAGTCGCGTCATGAGGCAGCTGACCATGCGCATGAGAGCCCGCCTACCATGACTGTTCCGCTGGTTATTCTGGCCGGTTTGGCTATTCTGGGTGGTTTGCTTAATCTGCCATTTCTCAACGAGGGCATCGCGGAAGCAAATCATCACCATGCTGGCGGCATCTGGCTGGCGTTGGAAGGCTGGCTAGAACATTCGATAGAGGCGTTCCATCTGGCTGAGGAAGGGTTGGTTCATTTACCGCATACGCCGCTGGTGCTGTCATTAACGGTTGCTGGTATTTCGACGGTATTGGCTCTAGGTGCGCTGGCGCTGGCATTTTTTGTGGTGTATGGGAAAAGGCCGTCTTCCGCCACCGATCCAGACCCATTACAAAATACGCCCATCTGGTGGATGGCCGTGTTGCCTTTTGATACGCTGTACATGAAAGGGCTGATTCCGCTGTTTAATCGGCTGGCGGATTTCCTGGGCTACCGGATCGATTGGGATTTATGGCATAACTTTGTTCACGAGCGCATCATCCGTGACACGTTCGTTGGCTTTGCCAACTTTGCTTCCGATGTGCTCGACAAGCAAGGCATTGATGGTCTGGTGAATGGGGCTGGGCAAGCCGCCCGCTGGCTGGCCGGTGGCTTGCGAATGTCGCAAACCGGTTATGCCCGTACGTACGCGTTGAGCATCTTATTGGGTACTGTTGCATTGTTAACTTATTTCTTGTGGCCATTTATTTTTGGATAAACCACGAGGGCCAAAGAGATATTGCAGAATCATTGAAGCGTTTTTGAGGATTAGGAAACCAAATCGGTTTTTGGAGAAAGAATGGGCATTTTATCATTTCTAACATTTTTCCCGCTGGTAGGCGTTATTATCCTGCTGGCCATGCGTAAAGCATCTGACAATACCATGAAAGGTGTTGCCATCGGTACATCCATCGCTACGTTTGTTGTATCGCTGATCGTCTTGGGTCAGTTTGAAACAGGCGTTGCTGGTTTACAAATGGTAGAGCGTTTCTCATGGATCGAGGCATGGGGTATTGATTACCACATGGGCATCGATGGGATAAGCATTTTGATGATTTTACTAACGACCTTCATCATGATGCTGGCAATTCCCTCTTCCTGGAACGCAATCACCACGCAGGTGCGGAACTACTACATCTTTATGCTGCTGTTGGAAATCGGCATGTTAGGCGTGTTCCTGGCACAGGATTTATTCCTGTTTTACATTTTCTGGGAATTCACCCTCGTGCCGATGTACTTCTTAATTGGTATTTGGGGCGGTCAGAATCGTGTGTATGCGGCGATCAAGTTCTTCCTGTACACAATGGCAGGTTCTCTGCTGATGCTGCTGGGAATTTTGTACATGGGCATAACCAACGAGACCTTCTCCGTCCCGGATTTAATTGCTGGCCGGGCTGGATTTGCCGATGTGCAAAACTGGTTGTTTATTGGCTTTGCCATTGCCTTTGCCATCAAAGTGCCTATTTTCCCCTTCCATTCCTGGTTGCCCGATGCGCATACCGAAGCCCCCACGGCTGGGTCTGTGATTTTGGCGGGCGTTTTGTTGAAGATGGGGACGTATGGTTTTGTACGCTTTAACTTACCGCTTTTCCCGGAAGCCTCAATAGAGTATGCCCCGGCAATTGCGGTATTGGCCATCATCGGCATTATTTATGGGGCGATTGTTTCGTTTGCCCAGAAAGATGTAAAGAAGCTGGTAGCCTATTCCAGCATTAGCCATTTGGGCTTTGTGATGTTGGGCATCTTTTCCCTAAACAATCAAGGTATCCAGGGCGCGATTCTGCAGGGCGTGAACCACGGCATTAGCTCTGGCGCATTGTTCTTCATCGTCGGTATTTTGTATGAACAGCGCCATACGCGTGAGATTAAAGAGTACGGCGGGGTGTGGAAGGCGATGCCTGTGTTTAGTGCCCTGACGCTAATTGTGACGCTTTCCAGCATGGGCTTGCCGGGGTTGAACGGCTTTGTGGGTGAGTTTACCATTTTGCTGGGATCAATGGGGGCTGAATCTTTGGGCGAAACGGCCTGGATTTATACCGCTTTTGCCACCACGGGCGTGATTTTAGCGGCCGTTTATCTGCTGTGGATGTTTCAGCGGGTCTTTATGGGGCCGCTCGACAATCCGGCCAACGAAAAACTGCGCGATTTGAATAAGGGTGAGCTGGCCATCATGCTGGCGTTTCTGCTGTTCATTGTTTGGATCGGCGTCGCGCCATCGGGTTACTTTGACTTGATGAATGGCACGGTTTCTCAGTTGGTCACAGATATTGGATCAGTGCTTATTGCGGGCCAATAATGCTTGTCTAGGCGCTCCTGATTTTTTCGATTGACGCCGGCGGCGTGGATGTGTACGATAGTACAATCCGCGCCGCTTTTTCTTTTGGAGTAGTATGCAACCGCCGTCTGAAGCTGTATATTTTGTTCACATTAGTGATTCACATATTGGGCCAACGGCCGAATACAGCCGGCATGGGTATCGGCCACAGCCTTCGGTAGAGCGAGCGGTGGCCGAAATTAACAGCTTGCCCATGACGCCTGATTTTGTGATTCATACGGGCGACGTGGTAACAGACCCGAATGTTGCCTCCTACCGTCGGGCAGCCGAGATTTTTAGCGCTTTGAAAATGCCCATCTACTATGTGACGGGCAACCACGATCGTGCCAGAGATATTCAGCGTCATTTACCGATGGGATCGCGCCACATCTTGTCTAACAATTTGGACGTGCTTTCTTATGCGTTTGAGGTAAAGGGCTATCGTTTTTTGGTGCTAGATGCCCGGGGGCCTGACGAGATAGATCCACACGGCGTCATGTCTGAGTCGCAGTTGGCCCTGGTACGGCAAGAGGCCGCTGCCGTTGGCCCGCCCCTGTCCGTTTTTTTACACTTT
>CBDUOF010000049.1:0-18643 GCA_965368765.1 uncultured Anaerolineae bacterium
GCAGTGAGGCGATGATCGGCGTGATCAAAGTTTAGGTCGCGGGTCATTTGGTTGGGAACGGCCGTACACCACAACCCTGCGCCCTTTGCCGCGGTCACCCCGTTCGGTGAATCTTCCAGCGCCAGCCCCGCTGCTGGGTCAATATTAAGGGCAGCAACCGCCGCTCGGTAAACCGCTGGGTCCGGCTTGCCCACGCCGCCCACATCGTCGGCACAATAAATCACCTCAAACTGCTCAAACAGCCCCAGGCGCTGCAAATGGTCATCGACCCAGCTATGATCTGAGCTGGAGGCAAGACCAATTTTCAGCCCCATTTCTCGCGCCTCGGCCAGATAGCTTTCTACGCCGGGCAGAATGGTTTGGGCGGCAAGGAGTTCATTGTCACGTGCTTTGCGCCGTGCCCAAACAGCATCGCGATCAGTCGGCCGTTGCAGCAATTCTTCCAAATAAAGATACGGGTTAAACGTCACGGTGCCAATATGAGCATTCCACACATCACGAGGCAGCTCGACGCCAAAATCAGCGTACGTCTCCTGCCAGGAAACAAAATCCGGCGTTTCCGAATCAAAAATCAGACCGTCAAAATCAAAAATCAGAGCTCGAATCATGGCGCCAATTATACCCGTTTTTGCGTAGCTGAGGCCATTTCCTCCGATGACCTCAGCCTAACAAAACGCGCGCGCAGCGTCTGCACCCCTTTACTTTGCAGAGCCTAACGCTAGCGCCTGACGTCTTCTAAAATTACTCTTTGCGGTTCAACTGGTATGCAACATTCAAATAAGCCGTCCAGAAAATTACCGCAGCAATGACAAATGTCCAGGCAATCTGTGGCGAGTGAAGCCACAGCCACTGCACACCCGCTGAATCAAAGCGGAAGGCGCCAATCAGCAATGTTGTTGCAATGGCCAGCGCCAGAAATATTTTTTGCTGAACTAGCAGCCGTTTGGTTTTTTCAAAAGATTTCATTTCATGCTCCTTATTTAAGGGGACGGGAACTTCCACATCCCATTGGTCTTGATTGGTTTTTTCTACCAGCTTAGCCAGGGCAGGATCGTTGGCTAGAAATTGTTCAACGACTGCACGTGAATCCTCGCTGGCTTCGTTGGCTAAATACAGCGGCAATAAATCTATGATGATGTCTCGGGTAATTTTCGTCACTCAGATACCTCCCATTCGGCGCGAACGGCCGTTAAATTCAAACGAGCGCGATGGACTTTTACCTTGGCCGAGGCAAGAGAAATTCCCAGAATGCGCGCAATCTCAGCATAAGGCAGCTCATGCTGCACCCGCAATATCAACGCTGCCCGATCAATTTCCGGCAAATCTTGCAGCTGTCGCAGCACCGCCGACAAGGTCAAGCGACCTTCAATTAATTCCGCGGGCCCAGTCAGCATTTCCGACATTGCGTGCTCCAGGCCCACCTGTCGCTTTTTCTGCCGCTGCTGCTGTAAAAACAGATTCCGCGCAATGGTAAACAGATAAGCCTTTACCGTCTCCGTCCGGATTTTGCTGCTGCTTGTCCAGGCACGCACAAATGTCTCTGAGGCAATATCATCAGCCTCAGCTGGATTGCCTGACAGCCACAGGGCAAATCGATAGACATCCGGTGCATAGCGTTCATACAATTCGTGAAAAGCGGCTTGGTTCATAGCAGGTACTCTGCTAATAATATGCAGCAGTAGGCGAAAAGTTACAAAACAGGCTAAGATTGAGGATAATTGCTGGCTATGAGTAAACTACAAAGAGCCTTTTTTACGTATATTCGCCATTTCTCTGTGGTTTACTCAGGGAAAATGGGAGAATCATTATTTTTAACTCAAAGAACTTCCCGTTTTCACCTATCACGTGGTTGGTTGCCCCAATATGCGTCCGGCAACCAGTTAAGATTATGACCTTAGGTTGAAGGAGGAAACCTTATGCAGCCCGATTTACTTGATCTGCTCTTGCTGCTGCTTGGCGGCTATTATTTAATTGGCGTCATTTTGAAGCCAAATATCTTTTGGGAACGCGGCCGTATTTTACGAACCCGAAACGTTCTTGGTGATCAGAAGACCTTGATCATGTATGCCGTCCTGGCCGTTATCTTGATTGCCGTAGGGTTCTGGGGCAGTTTAGCATAGTCAGTGAACCCTATTGGTATTCAGCACTAATCACGTTTACTTTTCACCAATCACACTTTCGCTTTAACCTTCAAATCCGGAGACAGTTATGAGCAAACTTTGGGGCGGCCGTTTTGCCAAAGGCACAGATGCGCTAGTTCATGAATTCAACGCCAGCCTACGCTTTGACGTGCGACTGGCGACACAAGATATCAACGGCAGCAAGGCGTGGGCACGGGGTTTGGTCGGCGCGAACGTGTTAACGATAGCAGAGGCAGACACCATTACCGCTGGGCTGGAACAGGTGGCGGGCGAGTTGGCAAACGGCCGTTTTCAGTTCCAACCCGCAGATGAAGATTTTCATACGGCAGTTGAGCGGCGCCTAACCGAAATTGTAGGTGCCGTCGGGGGCAAGCTGCACACGGGCCGCAGCCGTAACGATCAGGTCGCCACCGACTTTCGGTTGTGGCTGCTGGACGCCTGCGACCAAATTGCCGCCTTACTCACTGAATTACAGCAAGCCTTGGTTGACAACGCTGCCGCCCACTTAAATATCCCGATGCCGGGCTACACCCATTTGCAACATGCCCAGCCTGTAACCTGGGGGCACTGGGTTTTGTCCCACTTTTGGCCACTTGTACGGGATCAGGAACGTTTGGCGCAAGTTCGCCAGCGAACGGCCGCTCTCCCTCTGGGATCGGCTGCGCTAGCCGGAACCGCTTATCCGGTAGACCGCCAGGTATTGGCAGCTGAACTCGGCTTCACAAGCGTCAGCCAAAACAGCCTGGACGCTGTCTCTGACCGGGATTTCGCTGCCGATTTTTTGTATGCTGCTGCCATGATTGGGCTGCACCTCAGCCGCATTTCAGAGCAAATGGTATTGTTCAGCAGCAGCGAATTTGGCTTTGTGCGGCTGGACGATGGCTACAGCACGGGTTCCAGCCTGATGCCGCAGAAAAAAAACCCCGACACTTTGGAACTAACACGCGGTAAAAGCGGCCGTTTGCTTGGTCACCTTATTGGCTTGCTGACCACGCTCAAGGGGCTTCCTTCCAGCTATGACAAAGATTTACAGGAAGATAAAGAGCCCGTTTTCGACGCTTTCGACACGCTTGGCCACACTCTGCCTATCATGGCTGGGCTCTTTCGCACGGTACAATTGCGGCCAGAACGCATGGCAGCGCAGCTGGAACCGAGCCTGTTGGCCACTGATTTGGCTGATTACCTGGTGAAACGGGGCGTGCCGTTCCGACAGGCACATCATTTGGTGGGGGAAGTGGTACAGCTGGCGGAAAATGCAGGTGTCCCGCTGACAGCGTTAACCCTGGCAGATTTGCAGACGGTCAGCGCCCATTTTGATGAAACGGCAACGGCCGTATTTAATATCACGACTTCCTTGGGCAGCCGAACGGTTACCGGCGGAACTGCCCCGGAGTCACTTCAGGCACAGCTCGCAGCGGCAAGAAGGCATCTGTCCCTTTAAGTTGTCACTTTTCAGGATGAATGTGGCTCCCCAGCTCACCCCTCCCCGAAAGAATGCGCTGACTCTCACGCAGAGGGCATACTTTGTAACACTTCGCGAATGGTGCGAATCAATTCTTCACGACTAACTGGTTTGCCTAAATATCGGTTGGCTCCGGCCTGCAGCCCTCGCCGGATGGCGTCTGGTGCCGTTCTGGCACTAAGCAGAATAATGGGAAGAGCGGCCGTTTCGGCCTGTTTACGCAGGGTCTCACATACCGTTATGCCGTCCAAATGAGGCATCATTACGTCAAGCACCACCACCTCTGGCATTTGCTCCGCTATCATTTCAAGCGCCATCACCCCATCTTCGGCTTCCAAAATACGAAAACCGGCCCGCTCCAGCATCAACCGCAGCAAATTCCGGGTCATTGGTTCATCATCCACAATCAAAACTGACGGGTCCAAAATTAATCTCCTACAATTACCTGTGCAAGGCCCTAATTAAACTAAATTTCATGCTTTCCCACCCTTATCATACCCATGCCTAATTACGGCAGACCTTACAATATTCCATGACCAATGTAATGTAAGCTTTTTTGTAACAATCTTCTTTTAAAGTTCTTCGGTAAGGAGCCGAATCCCCGAAAACAAACGAAGCTGTTACATAATCTGGCAAAGATGCCTGCCAGATAGTGGGTGTCGGTTGCCAGGTGAAATCGGGCAATCTCAACTATTTTTCCGTCGTCCATCCCATGCATCGCAGCCAGGATGAAGCGCGACACCAAGTAGCTTGTCAGGACAAAAAAAATGACAGAAAAGAAAATATTAATTATTGATGATGAATTTCCAATGCGGTATCTCATTGAGCATCAGCTCAAGCGAGAAGGGTTTACGGTAACGCTGGCAAAAGATGGGCCAGATGGCATTGCGGCCGTTTCGCGGCATAAGCCAGACCTGGTGGTATTGGACGTCATGATGCCTGGCATGGACGGGTTTGAAGTATGCCAGCAAATCAAAGCCACCCCGGAAACGTCCCAAATCCCTGTTATCTTCCTTACCGCCAGCGAAGCGAAAGAGTACAAAACCCGGGCGTTCGCCGTCGGAGCAGATGATTATTTGACCAAACCGTTCCTGGCTGAAGAGCTTCTGGCGCACATTTCGGCCGTATTGAAGCGCTCTGAGCGGGTTAAAACCGGCATTCTTAACGACGTGTCCGGCCGAATCGTGTCTGTTTTCAGCCCCAAGGGAGGCGTAGGCACAACCACACTCGCCATTCAGCTGGGCGAAGCAATCATCATGCATGAAAACAAACCCGTCGTGCTGGTTGATCTTGATTTGCCACTGGGCGGCATTGCCCCCATGCTCAATTTACATACCCAACGCAACGTGCTGGATCTACTTAAGGCGCCAACAGAACAGCTTTCTGTTCCCTATATTCGCCAATTTACCCAGCGACATCGGGCGGACCTGCTGGTTGTGCCTGCTCCTGGTTCACTGGTAGGCAGCGGCCCAAAAGATATCACACGTAAGCTAGAAATCTTGCTAGACAAGTTGGTAGAAGGTGGTTATCAGGTTTTGCTGGATTTGGGATCGCATCTGAACGAAATCACCCGCACCGCCATGCGGCAATCTGACATCGTATTTGTGGTGACATCGGGCCAGCCCGTGGCCAACAAGCTGTGTGAAGCATTTTTGCGCGATGCGCCACAGTTAGGACTTGAGTCGCGCCGCCTTATGCCCGTGGTGAATGAAACACACGGCCGTATTCCTAACATGGATCTTACCCGCCTGCCCGTAGCCCGCATTCCGCACACCAGCGAACGTTCCCGCACCCGGCTATGGCTCAAAGAACAGGGCATCCGCAAGCTCGTTTCCATTGTAGGCTAGCGGATGTGTGACAGCTGGGCTTATTCCGGAAGCTTCATCTTCATCCACGGAGCCGAGTTGTGGAAATTGGCCACGACGCTGCCCGGCGGCACCAGCGCATCACACGCTTCCCGAACAGAATCTATTAACGTCATCTCCAAAACTGGCAAAAAATGGTTCAGTTGGTCCAGCGTGCGAGGCCCAATGAGCGGGGCAGTCACGCCAGGCTGATCTTTTACCCACAACACGGCTAGCTGCGCCGCTGACAGGCCTGCTTCCTTAGCCAGCTCAACAAACCTTTTCCCGACCGCAATGCCTCGCGCCGTCACTCGCTGGGCATAAATGCCACCACGCAGCTGCGCCCGCGACTTTTCAGGGTAAGCAGCGGGATCGGCATACCGACCTGCCAAGATGCCCATCGCCAACGGAGACCAAGGCAAGATGCCCACGCCGTGCGCCCGGCAAAGCGGCACCAGCTCATTTTCGATGCGTCGATCCAGCAAATTGTAGGGCGGCTGTTCCGACACAAAGCGGACATAGCCACGCAGTTCGCTCGTCATAATGGCTTCCATCACTTTCCAGGCGGGCGCGGTGGAGCTGCCGATGTAGCGAATTTTTCCCTGGCGCACCAAATCTGTGAGGGCGGAGAGGGTTTCTTCGATGGGAACTTCAAAGTCGGGGCGGTGGAGCTGGTACAGATCAATATGGTCAGTTTGCAGTCGCCGCAAGGAATCTTCGCAAGCCTGAATGAGATGGCGACGGCCGTTCCCTCTATCATTTGGTCCCGGTCCCGTGGGATAATGGACTTTGGTTGCAATGAGGACGTCGTGACGACGGCCGTTTTCCTGCAAAGCCCGGCCAATAATCCGCTCACTTTCCCCTTGAGCATAGCTGTTGCTTGTGTCGATAAGGTTAATTCCGGCCTCGATTGCCCGGTTCAATATCGCTTTGGCTTCCTCCTCCGGCGTGGGATTGGCAAAATTGTCGGTTCCCAGGCAAAGCGGGGCAACCTTGACCCCGCTGCGACCCAATCTTCTGTATTCCATCATCACATTCCTTTTGCTAAAAAACTTAACGCAAGGGCGCAAAGGGTAGAGAGAAATATGCTAGGCATCTTCCAACCGATTGCATTGTTTGCGTCAAGACTTTATCTCGCTGTGAAACCCGCATCTACGTTGATCATTGCCCCAGTCATGTAACTGGCGTTGTCTGAGGCCAGAAAGAGCACGACGCGGGCAATTTCTACCGGATCGGCCAGCCGCTCCATGGGGACAGTGCTGGCGATGCGCTGCAAAATTTCCTCGGTGACTGGTTCGCTGCGCTCGGAAGTGAGCATAGGCGTGTTGACTTCGCCTGGGCAGACGGCGTTGATGCGAATGCCGTCTTTGACGTGATCCAGAGCCATCGCCCGCGTGAGCTGGTGTACAGCTCCCTTGGAGGCGCAGTAGGCCACCACGCTGGCTGCACCGACGCCGCCCCAAATCGAGCCAAAATTGACGATGGCTCCTTTGCCCTGCTTCTTCATCACGGCCACAGCCGCTCGGCTCAGATAAAACCCGCCGTTGACGTTGACGTTCATCACCCGGTGCCACTGCTCATCGCTGGTGCCCAGGGCGTCGGCCCGAACGATGATGCCAGCGGCGTTGATGAGGATGTCGAGACGGCCGTATTTCCTCACCACTTCGTCCACTACCCGCTCACAAAATTTGGGATCGCTCACATCACCAATAATTATGCCGGCGCCAATTTCCTGGGAAACGGCCGTTGCCAATTCCACATTCTTGTCCACAATAACAACCGTCGTGCCTGCCGCCGCCAGCTCCCGCGCCGTCGCCGCGCCCATCCCCGACGCCCCGCCAGTAACGATGGCTACCTTATCTTTGAAATCCATATCTCTCTCCCGATCCTAAACAAATTTTGGTAGGGGCGAGGCAGGTGGGTTGAACCCTGGCCACTTCCCCAAAACGACTTCTCCACCTGCTTCGCCCTTATGCCCTGCAATTTTGGTTAAAAGGCGGTATGGCACAGGGGTTTGTCTGGTGTGTAGAACAGTTGATGGATGGTGTCAGCAAAACGGCCGTCTGAAATTTCTGCCAAACCATATTTTAATAACTGCCCAAACGATGTCGCCCCAACCATAAGCGAACTAAATTCGGCAATGTTCAGGCCAATTTCGACATCTGGCTGGGCATTTGGATTGAGAGTGATACTGCCGTTCTTTACTGCCAACATCCACGATCCATCACATGCCGGCCAAAAGCTGTCGCGCAGGTTCAATCGCACATTCACGGTTTGCCCACCAAAGTTATGTCCAGATAGTTGTTCAAACAAACGCGGCACATCAAGCACCCGGTACATGATGCCCACGCCCTGGGTGTTGCTCTCATGGTAAACCGAGGGCATCAGGTTATGGCTGCCGTTGCGGGGATCGTGCAGCAGCATGTGGAAATCTTCATCCTGCGTGTTAAGAATCACCGTTTCAATTTGATCCGCCTGCGCCTGCAAGAAGGCCAGCAGCCCATGCAGCGCTTCGGCATTTTCGTAGAGCAGGGTGCGAACCACAATGTTGTTGCGCAAAAAGTTTCCGTTTGGCACGGCCTCGAAGGAAAAGAGCAGGTAACCGCGCAGCTCGCCTCCATCCCAATAGCCCAGCCTATGCAGCTTGGTCGCTCCAAACAAGGACGCCATCGAATAATCCGGTTGGCGCATCAGTCCGTTGGTTACAGCCATCTGGCGATTGTAGCAAGCTTCCAATGCAGGCCGATGAGAAGCATCGAGGTAGGTGACATTTTGGCGGTTGCCGTTGGGTAAGGCGGCTGGCGGGACGCGGTATTGGTTCATTTTACGGCCGTATCCATAGCCCATCTGCTTGTAAAAATCCGGTCGGAAGGGATAAAGCGCTGCCATCGCTGCCCCTTTTTCCCGATAATGTGCCTGAAAAAACTGGACCATATCGTAGGCGATTCGCTCTTTTTTGTGCAGCAGATCGACGCCGACGCCCCCTAAACCCCCTACCAACAGGTCGGTCCCGTGCAGCCGCATCGTAAAATCATAAAGCCGCATAATGCCGCGCATCTCGCCCGCCTCAAACAGGCCATAGACCGTAATGATGGGGTCTGCATGCATTTGCTGCCCGCGGTCAATAAGGCGACGTCGCCCAGCCTCATCGCCCACCGGCATTCCCGGATAAGCGTTGGCGGCAATGGTGGCATATTGTTCCCATTCGGCATTGGTTTGTAACGGCCGTATCACCCGATCTTGCTTATGCATTTAATCTTCCTCCTCCGCTGCACGCTCCTTGACAACCACAATTAGCAGCAGCAAACTAAACAGCGTGACGCTAGCTGATATCAAGCTCAGTCCAAATACTCGATAGGTTTCGTACACCCACGGGCCAACCAGCCCCGCTACGCTAGAACCGAGCAATGCCGCCGCCGCTGCCATCGTCATAATCTTGCCTCGGTAATCTGGCGCCTGTTCACTCACTAGCGCAATATTCCCCACCACGGTGACTTCAAAAGCAAAGCGAGCCACAACGAGGCCAACAACCACCAAAACAATCCCCTGATTAAAAACAGGCAGCAGCCCATAGCCAATAACGGTCAGGAAAGTACTGCCTATCACGCTGCGCCGCAGACCGACTCTGTCGCCTACCAGACTCATCAGGACGCTGCCGCAAAGATCAGCCACACCCAAAATAAGCGCCACTGTCCCTAAATGCGCCGCGCCCAAGCGATACTCTTGCGCCAACCAGGCGCCATAGCTGATGAATACGTTCATCGCGGCAAACATGGTACACCCCACAACAAGCAAGACGGCCCAAGCTGAACGACGATTTTCGCCCAGCTCAAAGAAGTCGCGAACGGTGGCCCAGGAGAATGTGGGTGGGCTGGGAATCTTTTCTGCGGCCTGGCGTGCCGGGGGCAAACGGCCGTACCCAAAATACGCCACCAGCAGCAGACCGCTCAAGATAAACAGGGGCAGCCGCCACCCATATGCTTCAATGAGCAGGCCAGTCAAATATAACCCGATGATGCCAGCAAGCGCCCAGGCGTATTCCAGCGTGCCCAAACCTCGCGCCCTTCGGTTAAACGGCAAACGCGCGCTCAAATACGCCTGCAAGGTTGGCACAAATGAAAAGGTTCCCAAACCACCCAAGATCATCCCTACGGCAGCCAACCATAGATTATTGCTTAGGCCGACAACCAAATAGCCAATTGCACCCAACAGCAAGCCCAGCCGCATGGTAAAACGGTAGCCGCGCTGGTCGGCCAGGGCACCGAAGGCGGGGGAAAGCAAACCCATTGCGCTGCGCAAGCTCACCAGACGGCCAGCTACTACAGTTGTGGTACGCAATCCTTCAGCAATAACGGGCAGGAACGGAAAAAATATTTGTACGGCCGTATCCGTCACCAAGCGCGTGATCAGGCCCAGAACAATCAGGCGATTCACCGAAATCTCCGGCGGCTCGTTTGGTTTCACTTGTTTAAGCGGTGGAATCGCCAATGTGTACTCCTGCAGGATTGAAGAATGTCCAAAAACAAGAACAGCACCCAGATGATTCTGAGTGCTGTTCTATTGAATTGTCGCTGATCGATTGTATCTGAATATTGAGAAAATTGGTTGCCGTAAAATGGGCCCAAATTACTGCTTCAGGGGGACACAAAGTGCCGTACGTAAATTTTCTGGCCGCGTTCGACGAGGATCGCGGTTGAGGTATCGTTCAAAAATGGGCGCATCACGCAGACGTTCTCCACTTTGTGGGAGCCATTGCGAAAAAATCAGAGCATACGACTCATCAAACTTTTCGTAGGGGCCATTGTGAGTAAAGATGGCATACCGTCCGCCGGCAATCGCTTGCACATTCAGCTCTCCCTGCGGTGGAAGCAGTTCATCTATCGTGATACATGCATCGTATCGCAGTTTGGTGGCGTCCGTAATGTCCGGGCTGTCATGGGAAATGCCTATGGTTTGCGTCTCTTTTTTCATCAGCCGATTGCTGTAGGCAAATGCGAGCAGGACCCGAAACGCAGCCGCAGCCGCTTCGGCATAAACACCTGTTTTGCGTACAAACAACACGTGTTGCGGCTTTAAGGTAATGATTTTTGGCAGCACGGCGTTTAGCTGCAGGTTGGCCCGCTTCTGAAAAACGGCCGTTTGCAGCAAGTGATTCCGCTCCCGAAATTCAGATGGCGACTGTCCAAACTGCTGTCGGAATGCTTTGCCAAAATTGGCCGGAGTCTCATACCCGGCATTCAGGGCAATCTCCGTGATAGAATCAAACGTTTGCCGCAGTCGATTGGCGGCACGTTCCAGGCGCAAGCGCCGGATAAAGGCACTCAAACTTTCCCCCGTATACGCCGTGAACAATCGATGGAAATGGTAGGGTGAAAAAGCCGCTACCGCCGCAACTTCATCAAGCGTCGGCGGATTGTCCAGTCGATCCTGAATGAACAGCATCACTCTTGTAATGCATTCCTGATGATCGGCAATGGTTTCCCGACGGCGCGACATTAGGCAGCAACAGCTTCCGCTGCCAAAAATGGCTGGCGAATAATTGTTTTTAACCGTTCAGGTGCGGTGCGCGACGGATCGTTGAGGTAAATTTCACGATGTTTGCCCGTTAGTTGGCCTCCGTGGTGCCAAATGTGTTCGTGCAGTTTTTGAATTGTTGGCCCTTCGTCAGCGTATGCGCCAATGTACATGATTTGCGCCGCCTTGCCTTCTGTGAAGGCCTCGAACTTCAACTGGTCCACAGCAACCAATCCTTTCTTCTTTTTCACCTGCGCTTTGGCTTCGGCAATATGAACGGCCGTTACAAACGTCGGCTGCATGATCATTACCTGCCACAGCCAATCCTCCTTCTTGTCTGTAGAAAATTTTGTCATGTCCTCCGCCCACCACAAACATTCAAGTGGCATTACCCCATAATCAATCCCTATTTCTCCCCGTTTAATCATAAACTTAACGGTGTATGACACTGAGTATAGAGCCGACACAGCCTCTTTGAAAGCCTCGGTGTACGGAGCGCCTTCCCCCAGAATTGTGAGAAAATTCATGGTTGGCACATTCACAATGGATATCTTTTTGGCTGACGGTTTGTACAGATGTTTTAGCTCTCGCTTGAAATCTATCTTGTTCATTTATCGCTCCATTTTGATCGACGCGCCTAGACAGTGGCTACCTTTAATATTTCCATCGTCTTTCTCTCCTTTTCAGCTAGCATTATCAAAATCTCAGATGCCTGATTGATATAGTTGATATCCTGTGTGTCGCCTGCCAGGTAAAACAGGTTAGAGATGCTTGTCCATTGCCTGGCACTCTCACAAAACGCTTGATACGCCAGCAATAAATCATCTAATTTTAATAGATCATAGCTTTCTTTCAGGAAATCTCGATACAAATTTCTAAACAATGCGCCACCGGTACCGGCTCTTTCCATCAACATGGCAGTGGTTTGAAAATCCCCCTTAACATCTGTGCTCTCGGCAAACCACCTTTTAAGCTCGGTACTGGTTTTCAGGATTCCCTTATAGCCAAAATTTTTAATAGGCGGTGTTAGAAAGTCATTCGCATTTCGGTTAATTGCAGTTCTAATGGCCTGTTGTAAATCGTACTCCTGCTCATTTCTTCTGATAACATATGTCCTGTTTTTTGAAGACATTGGTCCTTTTTGGCTTCTGGCTAATTCAAGGCTTTTTAGCGACGTCTTTACGCGTCCACCCTGTTGCCTGGTATCAATAAGATAGGCAAAATCATGATCATAACCAAACATGGCCACATAATGTCCGGCAAAGTGGATTTTTTGAGCGAAATAATCTAAATGAAAACAATCCAGCTTCAAGCCAACTGCCCGGCCTTGATCAATATAATTCCTGACATTATGCCAAGCCTTCTTGATGGAGGAAGTTTCCTGAACTTCCAACTTCAGGTTAAGATTGCGACAAATATTTTCCGTAATCCTGTCTGGCTTCACCCTCCCCCCAATAAACGGAAAGTTCATGGTTTTCATTGTCCAATAGATGTAACCCAGTCCCTCGCCCAGACCAAACAACATTGGTTCGGACAGGTTAATGCCAATTTGCTTTAATAGTGTTCCCGTTGCGGTTGTTTCGCAATGCTGCCCGTCAAAATGCTCAAAGTCTTGAATAATCACGTGTTTTCCTTAATTCACTTGAGAAATAACTGATATCTAGCCTAACATGGGACACGGCCGTTCGCTATTCCATTCTTGCGCTTTTATCTGGCGTGCTGTGCTGCCTGCCGAAACTTCTTTTACACTGACCTTCAGAGTTCGCTATAATGCAGACAGCACAGAAAAACGTTTGCTAAACATGAGGATAACCAGACAACATGCAAGAGTTAATAAATGCCATCTTTGATCGTCTACAGACATCATTTGACCCTCAGTTGCTGGGGGCAAAAATAGCAGAGTTGGCCATAAATCTGGTTGTGGCAACCATAACATTTGCTGCTTTCTACTTCGCCTGGATCCTTATCCGCCGACCGCTAAAATTCTTCTTCCGTTCCTCCAGTTTAGATGAAACATCCCAAGCCTTTATCGAAACAATTTTGAAATATAGCCTTTTGCTGATTGGGCTTGTCAATGCGCTGGCGGCCATGGGCGTCGATACGGCCGGTTTGTTAGCCTCATTGGGAATTGCTGGCATTACTATTGGGTTTGCGGCCAGAGATGCCTTTTCCAATCTCATTTCCGGCATCCTGATCTTTGTGGATCGGCCGTTTGTCATTGGCGATCTGGTGGAAGTTGGCGACTTTTACGGCCGTGTGGAACATATTACCTTACGCTCTACCCGCATCATTACCAGCGATGGTAAAATGTTGGCCGTTCCCAACGCAGAAATTATCAACAAGACCGTTACATCCTATACCAATTTCCCACATTTGCGGCTTGATGTTAAGGTAACGGTTGGCGTCTCTGAAAATATCGCAAACGTGCGCCAGATTTTGTTCGATATCATTGCAAATGATCCCGATTATCTTACAGAACCGCCTGCCCGGGTGGTTATTACCCAACTGAATGACTACAATGTTGCTTTGGAACTACAAGCCTGGATCAAAGATGAACGAACCCATATTGAAAAGAGATTTGCTTTGCGAGAAATGATCTTTAACACCTTGACAGCAAAGCAAATAGAAATGCCTTTTGAAACCATTCAGCTAAGGCCACTAACTGTCAACCTAAACCAACCACAAACGCTTGGAGTAGATGCATGAGTGAAAAACCAGCTCGCCCGATTATCGGCTGGGAACAAGAAACGGCCGTTCCCCCCAACCATCAGTTCAACCATTACCTCCATGCCAAAAATGGCCATTTGCACCTGGATGGTCTCGATCTCGCCCAGTTCTTTCTCAACGAGGCACCCCAAGGTTTTGAAAATACTTTGCCCAGTCCGCTGGAAATTGTCTACCTGCCCCTGATTGGGCGGCAAATCCAAAAGATGAAGCAAATCTTCGCTGATGTGATTGCTGAGCTAGCGTATGACGGCCGTTTCCACTACACCTATGCCTCCAAAGCCAACGCCGCCGAAGAAGTCATTCGCACAACCCTGAGTGCCGGGGCCCACCACGAAATGTCGTCCACTGTCGATGTAGACATCGCCAAAATAATGATTCAGCGCGGCTTGCTGACGCCGGATCGGATGGTTGTTTGCAACGGCTTTAAGGGGCCAGGCTCCCGTTACGCAGCCAACATTTTGCAGCTGCGTCTGCTGCACGACAATCTCATTCCCGTCATTGAAGATTTAGCAGAAATATCGCCCTTCCTGAGTTCCGGGCAAACCTATAACGTCGGCCTGCGCCAGAAAAGCTATGGTCACAATGAAACCCTGGATGAAATGGAGAACGCCAACTCCCGCTTTGGCCTCAACAGCGCCGACATGTGGAAAGCCGCCGACTACATCGCCGCCGCCCCCAACCTGACGCTAACCATGTACCATTACATGGTTGGCAGCCAGCTTACCGACATTCCCTCTTTTATTAGCTGGCTAAAACCCGGCATTGAACTATTCGCCCGACTGAAGCAGCGCTACCCAACCCTAAGCATCTTCAATTTTGGTGGCGGTATGCCGGTTGGCATGACGCTCGATTTTGATTTTGACTATCGTGAATTTGTGCGCCAATTGCTAACTACCCTGCAGGCAGCCTGCCAACGTTACAACGTGCCGGTTCCAGATGTGATGGGTGAATTCGGCCGTTACACGACGTCAGAACATGGCGCCCATTTATTCAAAATTATCACCGCCAAAGAAAACGGCTCCAAGCTGCCCTGGTACATCATCGACGGCTCGATCATGAGTTCGTTTCCCGATAGCTGGGCCTTGTCTGAACACTTCATCGTCCTGCCGCTCAATCATTTAGACAAGCCGTTCCAGCAAGTGCAGCTTGGCGGCATCACGTGCGATAGCGACGACGTATATCCGCCTAAACCCAGCCATTCGCCCCTGTTCCTGCCCGTAGAAACGGATGAACTCTATATTGGTTTTTTCAGCATCGGGGCGTACCAGGAAATGTTAGGCGGGGTCAAAGGCAGCAAACATTGTGTCTTGCCAGAGGCATATGAGTTGGTAATTGACCGGGACGGAGACGGCCGTTTTCAGTTCCAGATTATCCACGGCCAGCACCCGGATGACGTCCTGCGCAATCTCGGCTACGCCGTCTAACACCAGTGCAACCAAATCACAAAATACCCGTAAATATAGGTAGCTAAGCAATCCTTTTAGTTAAATACCCCACATATGGGGCTCAAAATTTATAATTAGCTTTGGAGAAGCCCATGAAACTAGATCGTACCCGCATTATTTTTATCGCCATTATTGGCGTCGCCGTTTTGGTCATTTGCGGTGTGGCCGCCTACAGCATCTTTGGCAACTTAACCAATGTTGAGCCAACAGAAACGGCCGTCAATAGCAACAGCAGCAGTAGCAGTAGTGGATCAGACGTAACGGCCGTAAATCTTGATTCCCCTGATCCCATTTGGGGACCCAACCGTGACGCCAATGACGGTCTGCCCAGCTACATCTGCGGCGCCGATGCCTTTGGCAGCTACTTCACCCTGCAGCAAATGCAGATGAGCGGCAAAGATATTGAGCACGGCTTCAATTTGGGCATCGTTCCCTTCTTCCTCACCGACGAGTACGACATTACTGAAGAGCAGCGCACCGCCCTGCTGGACTCTGGCCAGTGGAACTGCCTGCTCACCACGCTTGACTCCGTCGCCCTGGCCAGCCCGGGCGTCATCACCGCCATTGTGGATGAAAGCGCCGGTGCCGACCAATTGTGGGGTCGCGACATCGACACCATCAACGACCTGCAGGGCAAACGCATCGCATTTGCTCGCGACAGTGTTGGTGAATATTTTGTCTATTACGCCCTCTCCATTGCCCAGCTTAGCCCGCGCTCACAGGTCACGCTAGTGCCGCAAGACAGCGTTGAAGACGCCATTGATGCCTTCAACAATGGCCAGGCGGACGTCGTTTCGGCCTGGGAACCCAACATTTACGATGCCGAGCAAAGCGGCGGCGTGAAGCTGCTCAGTTCTGAAGAGTTGCGTATCGTTATCGACGTTATTGTTACCTCCCGCCAATCGATACAGACCAATGCTGATCTGGTACAAAACTTTCACAACGCCTGGTTCGATTCACTAAAGGCGCAAGTAGACGATTTTGAAGGTGCCGCCCAGCAAATTGCCGCCTGGGGCAACAACGACTGGAGTTTTGTCTATCCGGAAACCGCCAGCGACGACTTCAACATTTGGCTTGAAAACGTGGCGCAGGCTGATTTGGGCGACAACTCATTTGTCATGCGCGACACCCGCCCCATCATCTCCCGCCTGGAAATTGCCCGTCGCGTTTGGGCCGCTTCCGATGTCAACATTCCCAATGACAGCGTCGAAGACCTAGTCAATGGTGGCTTTGTCATCCGCGCCGCCGATCAGGCCAGTTTGCAGCCCAACGGCAAACCGGTCAACGATACATTCTCCATTTCGGCCCAGGTCGATCTCTCTGGCGTTTCCACGGATGCAGCCGCCACGCTGGCGGTCCTGCCTTGCCGCACCTTCGCCTTCTTGCCAGAATCCACGGAGCTGACGCTGGAATCCCGCCGAATTTTGGATGACTGCGTGGTGCCCACAATGTCGCAAAGCATCGGCTTGTTCCTGCGAGTGCGCGGATCTTCTGCCTGGCCCGCCAACGAGCCACCATATAGCGAAGATGAGATCTTGGAAGTGGCCGAAGGCCGGGCCCAATCTGTTGTCGACTATCTGGTGTCGCAGGGCATTGATCCGGCACGCTTCATCGTAGAAGCGGTGTTGCCTCCGGAAGATCGTCGCGGCACGGATGATCCCAATCTCCAGGCCCAGGATCGCTTTGTTGAACTCACGCTGGTGACGGCTGGACGATAAATGCAAGAAAAAGTGTGAGAAGTAAAAAGTGAAAACTGCATGGCAACTTTTTACTTTTCACATTTCACTTGTCAATTCCTATACAGAGGATTTCATGAAACCTAAAAACTTTCGCAGTTTATCACTGCTTTTTGTACTGTTAGCGCTGCCCATGATGGCCTGCGGTCTGTTTGGGCTGGATGGGGACGCAATACCCAGCAACGCCGTGGTCGTGAACGTGGCAGCCAACACCACTGCCGCTCCCTGGCTGGAAACGGCCGTCACCACCTTCAATGCCTCCGAAACCGAAACCAGCAGCGGCGATCCCGCCTTTGTTGTGCTCAATGCCGTTGAATCCGGTCAGGCAATTGCCCAACTACAAAATGATCCCGCCATTGCGCTTTGGCTGCCAGAAGATGCCGTCTGGACCGATGTATTGGCCGAGAGCGGCGACACCAGCTTCCAAAATGACTGCGTCAGCGTGGCGCAAAGTCCGTTGGTCATCGGCATGTGGCGCGAAGTGGCTGAGACACTGGGTTGGCCCGGCCTGCCCTTGGGCTGGCTAGACATTGGCAGCCTTGCCGCTGACCCTGCCGCCTGGGATTATTACAGTGGCGGAACGCTGGGCAATACCTTCAAGCTGGGTCACACCCATCCTGGCCTGTCTGGTTCGGGTGCCAGCACGCTGCTGGCCATTGTGCAGGCAGCCGAATCTAAAACGGAGGCTGTGAACGTCGCGGACATTGGCCAGCCCATTGTGCAGGCCAGCGTGGGCGCCTTTGAAGGGGGCGTCACCTGGTTCAGCAGCAGCACGCAGTCGTTGGCAGAAACCATGGCTCAGCGCGGCGTCGAGTATCTGACAGCGGGCATCATGTATGAGGCAAACGTGGTTCAGCTCGGAGGTGGCGACATCGTAGCCATTTATCCTTTGGAAGGCACGTTTGTAGCAGAATTCCCTGCCTGCGTACGCGATTCTGTCACGTCTTTGGAGCAAGAAGCGGCCGTTTTGTTCCGTGACTATCTGCTTAGCGAAGCGGGACAGCAGGAGGCAGTGGACAATGGGCTACGCTCCGTAAATGCCGCCATTTCCCTCCCTGCCACCGATGCCATCGACCCCAGCCAGCCCAGCCTCGTCTTCGACGAACCTTCTACGGCCTCCATTTTTGCCGTGCAGGAACTGTGGCAAGAAGCGCGCAAAGACGTGAACCTGGTGATGCTGCTAGACACCTCTGGCAGTATGCGCGGCTCCAAAATTGACAATATGCAGGAAGCGGCCGTTCAGTTTGTACAGCAAATGGGAGATGATGATTTCCTCTCGTTAATCGCCTTCAGTACCGAACCAGAAATCATTGTGGAGCACGTCCGCGTAGGCGACAATCGGGACAAGATTGTCAACGCAATCATGGCATTACGCGCTGTAGGCGACACAACCCTGTTTGATGCCATCGGCGATGGTTCTGCGCTATTGACCCAAACCACGCAACCCTCCACCGCCAATGCGATGGTGGTTTTGACCGACGGGCAAGACACCCGCAGCTATCGCTTCAATTCAACCACCGCGATGCGCGAAGTAACCACCAACAACGCCACGGTATTCACCATCGCCTACGGTGGCGACGCCGATGAACAAGCATTGGAACGTCTGGCTACCCAGGCCAACGGCAACTTCTTTGTTGGCGACGAAGCATCCATCGCCGCAATTTATGAGGAAATGTCGGCCGCCTTTGGTGGTAGCGTCGGCGTCGGCCGGTAAAATGCACGCGAGGGGCGAGGCGTTTGGGGATAACCAATTGCAAAACGTGTAACTCCTTCT
>CBDUOF010000050.1:0-18517 GCA_965368765.1 uncultured Anaerolineae bacterium
GCCACTGACAGCCGATCTTCATACCCGGTCAGCGCCGCGTGTGCCTCTGCCAGCGTCAGACCGACAACGGCCATGCCACCCTGTCCACTTACTTTTCGCAGCAGCTTGCTGCGCAGGCAGATGATCCGGGCGGCATCTTCCAGACACAACGCCCCAGCCACATGGGCCGCAGCCACTTCGCCCATGCTGTGCCCAACAACGGCGTCTGGCACAATGCCCCATTCTCGCCACAGTGCTGCCAATCCAACCTGGATGGCAAACAAAACAGGCTGGATCACGTCAATTTCTTGCAAATGGTTTTCGGTTTCATCGGCAAGGAGGACAGTTTGTAATGACCAGTTGGTAAACGGCCGTATCGCCTCATCACACGCTGCAATCGCCTGCCGAAAAATCGGTTCGTCCTGCCATAACTGCTGTCCCATCCCTACCCACTGCGATCCCTGACCAGGAAAGACAAATACTATCTGACCGTTGGCATCCAGCAGATCGATTTGTAAAGCGTCTTGCAGCCGCTCAATAAGCTCTTGGTGCGTCCGTCCAGCAACAGCCAACCGACATTCATAGTGACGGCGACGCAAAGCGGCCGTATATCCAATGTCTGCCAGCCTCTCACACGATTCATTTGCCAGAAAACCTTGATAAACTCGGATTAAATCTTGCAGGGCGTCTGGTGTGCGCGCAGATAATGGTAACAAATAGAGATCATCCGCTGCGGGTGATGCAGCAGTCAACGTGGGGGCTTCTTCCAATATAATGTGTGCGTTTGTGCCACCAATACCAAAGGAGCTGACCCCCGCCCGGCGTGGTGTTCCGTTTGTCGGCCATTCAGTAAGCTGCGTATTCACGTAAAACGGGGTTTTGGTGAAGTCGATTTGGGGATTCGGCCGTTTATAATGTAAGGTTGGCGGGATTTGACCATGCTTCAACGCCAACACCGTTTTAATCAGCCCGGCAATGCCCGCCGCTGATTCCATGTGACCGACATTCGATTTGACAGCACCCAGGGCACAATACCCGGTGGCCTCAGTGTGGGTTTGAAACACCCGCGTCAGGGCAGCTACTTCAATCGGGTCGCCGAGCGGTGTTCCTGTCCCGTGTGCTTCCACATACCCTATCGTCTCTGGATTCACGTCAGCGATGGTCAGCGCCTCGTCGATAACTGCGGCTTGTCCGTCTTCACCCGGTGCCGTATAACCAACCTTGAGTGAGCCATCGTTGTTAATAGCCGACCCTTTTATTACCGCCTCGATACGGTCGCCATCGGCTAGCGCATCCTCAAGCCGCTTTAAAACCACAACACCCACGCCGCTGCCAAAGATGGTACCTTCGGCGTCGGCGTCAAACGGACGGCAGTGGCCATCGGGTGACAAAATCCCCCCATCCTGATAAAAGTAACCCGCTTTTTGCGGAACGCGTACCGTCACGCCCCCAGCCAGTGCCATATCACACTCACCATTAAGCAAACTTTGGCACGCCAGATGCACCGCCACCAATGAGGTTGAGCAAGCCGTTTGCACCGTCAGGCTGGGACCCGTCAGGTTCAGCTTATAGGATACGTGGGTAGCCAGATAATCCTTGTCGTTGCCAATCAACGTTTGTAAATTGGCAACGGTATTGGTATAGCCCAACGCCGGATAGACATTGTGCAGCAAGTAAGTATTGAAAGTTGATCCACCATAAACGCCAACTGCTCCATCAAACGTGTTCGGATCGCAGCCTGCATTCTCTAAAGCTTCCCAGACGCACTCCAAAAAAAGGCGCTGCTGCGGGTCGGTTAGCTCTGCTTGCCGAGGCGTTATCTCAAAAAAATCGGCATCGAACTGATCGACTGCCTCTAAAACAGGTCCAGCGGGAACGTGGTTAGGGTCTTTGAAGTTGGCCGGATTGATGCCGTCAGCCGCCATTTCCTGCTCGGTAAAGCGGCTGATGCCTTCCACGCCGTCCCGAAGATTTTGCCAAAATGTGTCAAGGTTAGGCGCGCCGGGAAAACGGCCGCTCATGCCGATAATGGCGATCTGTTCCAAATTATTGTCTGGTTCCTGATGTGTCATGGAGTTTTCCTCAGATGCGACGCACTTTCAAAGTGTGTCGCACCTCTTTCCCTCTAATTGCGTCGCCGTGACTGCCGACGTGCTAATCTCTCTTTTCGTGCTTCTGCCCGCGCATCACCGCGCCGGAACGTATTGGTTTCGTCCTCAGCCTGACTTAGATACGCAGCCAAGGCACTGATGGTCGGATGCCGGAAGATTTCGGTGATGGGTATTTCTCGTTTGAATGTGTCACGCAGCCAGTTGAGAATTTGCACCATGTGGACGGAGTTACCACCTAAATCAAAGAAGTTGTGGTGGATGCCGATGCCATCAACTTGTAGCACCTCTTGTACAATCGCTGCCAGTGTTTGTTCCACATCGGATTGCGGTGGTTCGTAAACGGTTGCTGTTTCTTGCTGCTCATCTGGAACGGGTAAGGCACGGCGATTGACCTTGCCGTTAGCTGTCAGGGGCAGCGCATCCAGCATCATGATGGTTGAGGGAATCATCTGCTGCGGCAATTTAGTTGTCAGGAAGTGGCGTAATTCGGTTGCTAAATCGCCATGAGTGCATGATGGTACTTTTTGGGTGGCCTTTTGCATGAAAGATTTCTGCTCGGCAGACCAATTTTTCCCTTTATCAGGCATGATTGCACCGCCTAATAATGAATGCAGGAGGACGTGGTTGTCTTCGAGGGCAAACAGATGGCGAATTGGCTCGAATTTCATGTCGCCAATGGGACACAATCCGATCTGCCCCATTTCGGCGGCATGCATCATGAGCAGTTGGCTCATGTAACCGGCTTCTAGCAGGCAAAAATCTGGCGCGAGGCAGCCGTACATGGGCTTGATGGCGTTCATTTCAGCAACCAGAAAGATGGAAAAGACGGCCGTATCAAAAATCCCCCGATTATTCGGCGCATGCAAGGTTCGGGTTAGCGGCGCATCGGATGAGAGCAGCTGTAGTTGATGCTGCTGCGGATGATAGTAATACGTTCCAGCAGCGATGCCGGCGACACCGTTGGGTTTGATGTGCAGATAGGTTTGCACCGGATAGAGGCCACCAGCAGAGCCATACCGATACTTGGGCAAACCATCCAATTCAATGTGATACAGGCAGTTGAGCAGCTCGCTAAACTGCTCGAAGAGGATAGGCGTCGGTGCAAATTGGCGATGACTGCGGCGGTCTGTGTATAGTTTCGTCAATGTTTCGTCCACCGTGGGTGGTGTGAGCTGCACGGGCGGATGACCATTGACGTATCGGATATTTGCCTTGCCGAGTTTAAACTCGATGCGCTGCAGCGGATCCATCAGTTCAACGCCCTCGACCTGGAATTGTTTATAGTCGTCTAGCAGGTTTCCGTTGCTGCCGTTTGTGTGGGCTGTTGGTGTGACGGTTATTGGTTGCGGCTGGGTAGGAACAACGTAAGCAACCAGTCGTTTATGCCCGCGTAGTTCGCCGACAGCACTGGCAACGGCCGTTCTCACTCCCGGATGCTGCTGCAAAGCTGTTTCAATCTCGCCCAGCTCAATGCGACAGCCGCCAATTTTGACCTGGAAGTCGGCGCGACCCATAAATTCAATATTGCCATCTGGCAAAAAGCGACCCAGGTCACCACTGCTGTAAAGACGTTCGCCCGTCTTGGGGTGCGTCAAAAACCGCGCCTGCGTCTTTTCCTCATCTTGCCAATAGCCACGCGCCACCCCCGCACCGCTAATGTAAAGTTCGCCCGGAACCCAGACAGGACAAGGTTCCAACGCCTCGTTGAAGACATCGTACTGGGCATTTGTCATCGGCTTGCCGTAAGGAATGCTTTTCCAAGCCGGGTCTACTTGTTCAACCGGATACCACACGTCCCAAATGGTTGTTTCGGTGGGGCCGCCGGACGCAATGATTTGTATCTGCGGTACAAGCGCCCGCAGGCGATCTGGCAGCGTTACCGGAATCCAATCACCGGCCAGGATAGCCCAGCGCAAAAAGCGGGGGCGTGCCAATTCCAGATTGGGGGCATGTTCCAAATATTCCACCAGCATTTCCAGAAAAGCAGGGACGGAATTCCAGGTGGTAACTTGGTGCTGTACCATTAATTCTGCCCAATGCGCTGGGTCACGCACACTGTCCGCTTCAGGCATCACCAACGTGCCACCAGCCATCAACATGCCAAACAGATCATAGACGGAGAGGTCATGGTGTAACGCGGTCAATGCCAGGACGCGATCTGCCGCGCTGACCTGCTGCCGCTGGTTTACATCCACCAGGCGATTAACGACATTGCGATGTTCCAGCATCACCCCTTTGGGTAAGTCGGTAGAGCCGGAGGTGTAGATGACGTGGGATAAATATTCGGGTGTTTGCACCGGAGTCACTGGGCTGTCATCTTCGGTTGAAAATTCATCTGTATCAACACACAGCCGCTGAATGCCGTCCGGCCAGGCGAGGGTTTCATCGAGTCGAGATTGGATGAGTGCAACTTGAACCTGGCTGTTTTCCAGCAAATACCAGAGCCGCTCTTGTGGCAGACTGGGATCAACCGGGATATATGCAGCCCCCGATGCGTGAATGCCTAAGACAGCGACCACCTGCTCCCACCCTTTTTCCATGACAACGGCCACCAGGGTGTTGGGTTGTACGCCCAGCTTACGCAAGCGGCGTCCAATTTGGTTGGAAAGCCGGAATAAGTCATCGTAGGTGAGGGTACGGCCGTTTGCAATCACGGCTGGGTGGTCAGGTTGGCGGGCAGCCTGTGCCACAAAGTGGGTGTAGAGGGTACCTTCGGGTAAGGGGGCGGTGGTGTCGTTAACGGCCGTTCGCTGAGCCAACTGCGCGGGTGATACGTGCGTATGTCGCACATCTTCCCAGGCGGCCGGTTCAGATACCAGCCGATTTAACAGACGGCAGTATGCGGCGAACATCTCATCGATCACCCCATCAGGGAAGATGCCAGCCACGGCGTCCCAGTTCAATACCAATTCGCCATCCTCCTCCCAAACCTGGTGATCTAACCACACCTGGGGGGTCTGGGTGATGCTGTGGACGATTGACCCTAATTTTTGCATAGATGCCAGCGGCGGCTGGAAGCCTTGGGTAGTGAGATCCAGCAAGCTCGTGAAAACAACCGGCATCAGTGCTTCACCAGTTGAGCCATGAACCCGGGCAAATTCACGCAGCACTTCGATACCACTCACATACCGGTGTTCCAGGTCTGTCCACAATTGGCGCTGTACCTGCCGTGTGCGGTCGGTAAAGGGGCTGTGTACCGGGTTGCTAACCGCTAGCAAGATCATCGAGGTAAAGTCGCCCAGAATTTGGTTGACCTGCTCGTGCAGCGGCAGGCGGTTGAAGAGGGTGACATTGATGGTAAAGTCAGGTTCTTTGCTCCAGGCAGCCAGGATTTCTGCATAAGCAGTTAGGAGAATTGAGGAAGGGGTAAGGCCAGACTTTGCAGCCTTTGTTTTTAATCGCTGCCACGCTTCTGCTTCAAGTCGGGTGCTGTAATGAACGAACTCAGTTTCTGACAGGGCTGATGGGTTTTGCACCATTGGTAGTTCTGGCGCACGTGTCAGAACTGGCACCCGCTCACGCCAGTAGTCGAGAGATTGCTGGTACTGCGTCGATGCTTTCAAGTCGGTGACGGCAAGGGCGTAATCGCGGTAGGAAAGTGACAATGGAGGCAGGATCATGTCGGGGTTTTGGTACAGCTGCACCCATTCGTCGTTGAGAATCATGAGGCTGCCGCCGTCGAGGTGGAGCAGATCAATGCTGATGTGGAGGCGAATACGGCCGTTTGCCAACAACGACGCCCGAATATCAAATCCAGGCCACTGCTCTGCTGGCAGCACCTGGTGTGCCAGCTCGTCACGGGTAGCGGCTAAAGCATCTGCTTCAGCCGCTGGCGAATGATCGCGCAAATCTTGCACGTCGAATTCGTAAGGTGGCACGTCTTCCAAAATTTGCTGACTGCCATCCGGTAAGACAACCGCACGCAGCATGTCGTGACGGGCAACCAATCGTTGCCACGCCAGGGTGAGGCGATCTAAATCGATAGTGTTTCCTTCAATTTCAGAATAGACATGAATAGAGACATCGCCAAATTCGTAGGTCGCACTGCGCCCGACCCAGTATGCTTGTTGAATGTCGGTGAGCGGAAAGGGCAGGTTGCGATCATCCGGGGCAGGGATAATGGTGGGTGGCAGGGTGTTGGCTGGGGGACGGCCGTTTTTTGGGACAGTACGGCCGTTTGTTTTCTGCTGCAACAGTTGTGCCAGCAGCGCCCGTTTTTCTTCTAATGGTAATGTTTGTATAGATTCAGCACTCATTGTCATTTCTTAAATCTCCTCACGCACCAAACGATCCAGCCAGCAATTGACTTCCGCTTCCGACAATTGATCTAATCTGTCGAATAACGCGCCATCTCCATCTGAATGTGGAACCATTTGGACATCTATCTGCTTTAATAACGCTTCACTCAGTTGAGCAATCGTGGGGTGTTCCATGAACGTGACCAGCGGAAATTCGAGTTGCAAGGCAAGCTCAATCTGGCTTTTTAACTCAAGGGCTTTCAAAGAATCTAGCCCAAAAGCCGTAAAGGGCTGATCGTCTCCCAATTTGGCAGGCGGCACATGCAGCGTCTGCGCCAATTGTTGATGTAAATAATTTCTAAGCAGTTCTGGACGTTGATTGGGGTCAGCGGTCAGCAAGTCTGCAACGGTCAGCGTGATGGTTTCTGTCCAGGTGTCATTTTCACCAACACAGCATTCTAATGTGTCATGCGCTATCACTTTTTCTAAATTGCCGTCAAGATAGTTGGCACGACAGGCGCGTCGTTGCAGTTTGCCGCTAGACGTTTTGGGAACGCCGCCCGGTTTTAACAAAACAACATCATGAATTTGTAATTCGTGATGTTCGGTAACGGCTTGGCGAATGGCGTTAACGGTCGTTGTGACATCCACGTCACGGTATTGCCGTTTCACCTCCTGCACAATTACCAACTGCTCCTCACTATCAACCTCAACCGAAAAGGCGACACCACATCCTTGCCTCAATGCCGGATGGCTTTTTTCTACAGTGAGTTCGATGTCCTGAGGGGCATGGTTGCGACCACGAATAATGATCAAATCTTTAAGACGACTGACAATAAACAGTTCACCATCTTGCAAAAATCCCAAATCGCCCGTGCGCAGAAATGGCCCTTCGCCTGTATCTGCCAGATATGCGCCGAAGGTATATGCGGAAGCGTCAGGTTTTTGCCAATAGCCATGAGCGACGCTCGATCCGGCAATCCAGACTTCGCCAATTTGGTCAGATGAACAAGCTGTTTTTGTTTCTGGATTCACAATGACAACATGCTGTTCCGGCCAGACTTGTCCACATCCCACCAGGAGTCGCGTATTCGCATCATCCTGACTGGCTGGAATCGCCAGTTTGGTTTCTAATGAAGTTGCTTGTAGGTGATGTTGAACCGGGGGAGTAGAAACTGGGCCGCCGCTCACAAACAAGGTTGCTTCGGCGAGACCGTAACAAGGAAAAAATGTCTGTGGGCGAAAGCCAACTGATTCAAATGTGGTTAAGAATTGTTCTATTGTGTCTGGTCGAATTGGTTCTGAACCGTTCAGAGCGACGCGCCAACTGTGTAAATCAAGGGCAGTGCGTTGTTCTGGGGTTATCTTGCGGGCGCATAAATCGTAAGCAAAGTTAGGGCCACCGCTAAGTGTCGCCTGATAACGAGTAATGGCTTGGAGCCAACGAATCGGTTTTTGCAAAAAGTCGAGCGGTGACATTAATATACAGTGGAAACCGGTGTAAATTGGTTGTAAAACGGTGCCAATTAGACCCATATCATGGTAAAGAGGCAGCCATCCCACACCAATATCATCTGCTGTAATTTCAAATGCGCGCTGGATGAGGGCTTCGTTATGTAGGAGATTGCCGTGGCTGACCATGACGCCTTTGGGAACGGCCGTTGAGCCTGATGTGTACTGTAAAAAGGCTATGGAATCACGCTCGATTGAGGTAGGATACCAATCTACTGCCATCTCCGCACCAATGGTATCCGCTGCCATCCAGCGTAATGCTTGAAAATTCGGTGCCTGTGCCAAAAAATTTTCGGCCATCGACAAAATAGGCGTGGTGGTTAAAGCAACCACGGACTGTGCATTGTTGATGATGGCTTGCAAGCGGGGAAGGGAACGGTCTAGCCGGGTCAACTTTGGCGGATACACAGGCACCGCAATCACTCCCGCGTACAAGCAGCCAAAGAAGGTAGCAATGTAATCCAATCCTGGCGGGAACAAGAGCAGCGCACGCTGCCCGATCATCCCTTGTTTCTGCAGCAGCGCAGCAATAGCCCTTGCCTTTTGATCTAATTCGCCAAATGTGAGGTGAATTTCCTCAAGTTCTCCATCCTGAAGGAAGGTAAAGAGGCGGCGATTGGCGTGATGATCAGCACGCCATCTTAATAATTCCACCAGCGTTGTCCACTTATCAATTGTTGCAGGATATTTTATCTTTTCCACGACTTTACCTCTCATGATTTTCAACTAAATAGGCTAAATCTCTCTCGGTTGCTTCATGGATTGCATGACGGCCGTATATAACCATCTCTTTATTTGCCAGCGTCAAAGATGCAATGCAATTAGTGCCTAACCGGAATAGGTTCTTTAATGTTTTCTCGTCCATCTTGGCGAACGGTAAATTAGAACAATCGAAAATAATTAGATCGGGATTCATTTTTGAGACTAAGGCTTTGGTCTCTTGTAGCGAATGCACTGCCTCTAATTCTTCAATATTTGGCGAATCAGTAAGCAGACGACGTATTCCCTCACGAAATAGTGCCTGTTGGGAAATGATAAGTACGCGCCGCGCCAAAAATTTCATCAAGGTAGCCTGTTGGGTTTTATGCTTACACAACTTTCAGACAAGGTAAGCATAAGCCATCCATGCAGCGACCGGAATCCCACAGCCGGATGAGTCAAGTATGAATTTTGTCTAACAATTAGGGGGATGATCAGCATCATCCATTTGAGTGATGGGCCTAGTCAGGGGGTGAAAGCAGACCAAAGGCCGAGGCACGCGCCACTGCTTCTGCACGATTGGCTGCTTCTAGTTTTTTGAGCAAGTGTTTGACGTGGGTTCGTACAGTATTTCTAGAAATAGTGAGCGTATTGGCGATTTCAGCGGTGGTTGATCCACGCGCCAATTCCCGCAGCACTTCATGTTCCCGCGCACTGAGCTTAACTGATTGCTGTTGTTCTTGCGCGGCCGCTTTCATCACGCGGCCAGTTATATCTGGCGACAACACATTTTTGCCCGAGGCAACTTGGCGGATCGCCCAACACAATTCTTCTGGCTCTGTACTCTTCAACAGGTAGCCATCTGCTCCGGCCGCCAATGCTGCCAGTAAATCATCATCCTCATTAGAAACGGTAAGCATGATGATATGCGTGGGAAGTTCCTTTTTAATGGTACGTACTGCTTCTGTGCCGGTGCCGTGCGGCATGTGAATATCCATCAAGATGACATCGGGACGGTAATGGCGGGTCATCTCAACAGCCTCCTGCCCACTGGCAGCCTCGCTTACAATGTGGAAATCTGGCTGATCGGTTAATATCCCGGCCAATCCGCGACGAAATAAAGTATGATCATCTACCAGCAGCAGCCGAATAGGCTCTTTCACGTTCTGGCCTCATCATGTTGTCCTGATAAGGAAAGGTGACCACAACCTCGGTTCCCTCATCAGGATAACTATCAATTTTGAGCGTTGCATCCAGTAAACAGGCTCGTTCCTCCATAATTTGCAATCCATGCCGGGCAAATGACGGCATGTCGTTAGGATTAAAACCACAACCGTTATCACGAACTTTTAGCGTTAACTGGTTTGCATTGGTGCCCCACTCCAGCCAAACATGTGTCGCGTCAGCGTGTCGACGCACGTTGCTAAAGGCTTCCTGAATGATACGCTGTAACTGAGCCTGTACCTCTGGGGTAAGCATGATATCTGGGAATGAATTCACCTGAACGAAAATACCACTGAAGGCTTCAAATCTTGCGACGATTTCATCGACCCAAGTTTGCACGTTACCGTCTGCTGTTTTCAGGCGAAGGCCGTCTATTGCTTCTCGGGCATCGGTGTAAGCCGCATCTAGTAATTGCCTTAAATCAACGATAGCAGCCAGGGCGCGCTGTGCCTCGCCGCGTTGCAGCCAGTCAGCAATTTGGGCTGAACGCAGCTTCAAATACCCTATTGTTTGGGCCAACCCATCATGGATTTCCCTGGCTAAGCGTTCGCGCTCGGCTAACATGGCCCGACATTCTCGGCGTAACTGAATTTGATTAGTTTGAGCAATTTGAGAAGCTTGTTCAGCAATAATGGCCACTGTTCGCACATGATAATCGGTAAAAACGCCAGAATGTGCTGCCCACAAGACGAGAATTCCCAACGGCCGTCCTTGAATTTGCAAGGGTGCTGCCAAAATGGAACGCGCGCCGTGACTGTGATTTTTCCGCTCGATAAAAATAATTAACGGCGCTTCTGTTTGCCACACTTTGCTGACTTTGGCAGTTACCACATCCAGGCCTGCCCTTAACGGTTGTCCGGCCTCTGCCTGCACATGGAGTTCGGCCGTTTCTTCATCAGCCAGATAGAGAATGCCACCGGCCACCTCAAACGCCTCAACTGTATCCACCAAAACCTGGCGCAAATTTTCATGGCGAGAGGTATCTTGATGTAGTTGGTGCAGGATTGCCAGATTGCGCCGCAGGCAAAAACTCTCCAATGCCAGCGCCATTTCCCGGGCCATTGCCGCCAATAAAAATCTTTCTTCTCGTGTTGGCCTTTGAGGATCGGCTAGATAAATAGTTAGAAGGGCGTAGAGACGGCCGTTACATGTCAGTTCCAAACAGTGTAACTTTTTCACCTCTATTAGCCCGGTAGTTGCAGACAAAAGCGGGCAGGGCAACGCAGTGGTGGCTTCATTAATTGTGCAACAAGCACACTGTTCGCGTACGATTTTATTGGCCAAATGGGCAGACCAAGCTTCAACTGTGGCTGGTGGTAAAGCACCAAGATGGATAGGTGGCAGTGGCTCTTCTTTTTCGTTAAAACGTATCAGAGAACAACCCAGAGCCGGGAGAAGTTCTTGAGGAAGCTCCAGAAAAGCTTTCAATAATGAATCTTCATCTTGGGCTTCTGTCAAACGTCGATTTGCGAGGGTGAGCGTTTCCAGATGTTTGTTGATCCCTTGCAAAGCTGCTTGTGCCTTTCGAAAGTTTTGCTTGGATTCCGTTGTTTGACGAAAGCTCTGATGCAGTCTGGTTAATCCCCACCAGACTAACATAGGAACTGTGAGTCCATAAAAAAACAGTTGGGTTGCAAAATGTTCAAATCGTGTCAGCTTGGCCAGCCAGACATGTTCTACGATTTGTTGGGTAACAATAACCAAAACGGTTAACCAAATGAATTGCCAACGTGAGCGGGTAATGTACCGAGCAAACTTGGAAGATGTAACTTCATTCACAAATAACTTTGCTCCCTCTCAGATCAAACAGGTTATGAGTCTGGGTAAAATCAACAAACACGGTTTGGCTGAATATAAGATAACTGTAGCCATTGACAGCAGGCTTTGTCCAGCGCAAAGCGGCGTATAAACAACAGGCCAAATAGCCTACTGATTCTAGTATCGCACGATAGTTGGTAAACCGAATAAATGACAGATATCACCTTATTAATATGATGGGCTATTTAGCTCTAGGCATTATGGTTTTGCTTGATTATTATGAGGATTATGAACAATTAAATTGTCGGCGATGGCAACAGGACTCGATGTTAACTGCCGAAAGTTATTGAAATATTAGAGGAGGTACAAGAATGTCAACTCATGTATTTACAGGAAAATTATTTGGTCGGGAAGTGGAGGCTGAATACTCGTTATCTTGGATTGCCTACACATTAGTCGGCCTACGTATTGTTATGGGCTGGACGCTCTTCCAAGCGGGTATTGTCAAAATACTTGATCCAGAATGGACAGCCGCGGGTTTTCTGCAATTTGCCATCCCAGAAGGCAACCCCTTTATAAACCTTTGGCAAAACTGGGCGGGAAGCCCGGCCATAGATTTTTTGGTGCAGTGGGGATTGACGCTCACTGGGTTGGGGATTATTCTGGGCATTTTGCTGCGTTGGAGTGCATTTTGGGGCACCCTGATCATGATTTTCTTTTGGGCTGCTAGCCTGACAGGGGGCCTGGCTCAAGGCTTACCGTTGGAACATGGCTGGGTTGTGGATGACCATATTGTATATGCGTTACTACTGTTTGGTTTAGGCGCTTTTGGAGCTGGTCGTATTTTTGGGATTGATTCGCGCTTGGAACAAAGCGAATTTGTCAAACGTCATCCTTGGGTACGTTACCTTTTAGGCTAAATTTAATCAAGGTTTTGTGGCAGGCAGCCTGTTCAAGATTGTCTGCCACTTTTGTCGTGACTAGTTTGCTGCTTTATTTTGAGATCGTAGGAGAGTGATCCCATGAATAAGACGCTCAAGTTTCAGCCAGTGGCCCTCACCTTTTTTACTGCTTTATCATTGAGCTACCTGCTGTGTATTGCTGTTGGCCTCGTATTCGACTGGACGATGTATCAGGCTTGGCTGCCACTGCTACCTGGTTTTACCTGGCCAGTTACGGCCGTTGGCTTTCTAATCGGCTGGCTCTGGATTGTGGGCTACAGTCTTTATGGCGCAGCAGTCCTGGTGCTGCCTTATAATTATCTGGTGAAAAAGGCTTGAAAAGAGGAAAAATCCATGCTGCAAAAAAAGTTTTCGCGCTTATTGGCGCTGGGTGTCTTTGGCGTTTTGCTGCTCACGTTTCTGTGGTGCATCGTAGAAAATCTTTTGACCGGAGCAGAGATGGCTAAGGCTGGCATTGTCACACCAGTAACGGCCGTTACCATCGTTAGCGCCATCTTGTGGCTAATTGGTCACGGTATTCATGGTGCGGCCGTTGTTGCCTTGCCCGCCATACTCTTACGTCGGAATGATACACACGAAGAGATGTATGCCCATGCCCATTAACGAACAAGAAACAGCCCGCACCCAGGCACGTTACCAGCGCATTGCCCCTTTGTACGACACAATGGAAATCCTCGCCGAACGTCGCTATGCCGACTGGCGACCGCGTCTTTGGTCGTTTGTGCAAGGGCCGGAGGTGCTGGAAGTGGGGGTTGGAACTGGCAAGAACATGCCCTACTATCCAGAAGATGTAGAGATAACGGCGATAGATTTGACCCCAGGTATGCTGGCCCGAGCTAAAGTGCGTGCTGCTGAACTGGATGCAAAGGTTAGGTTAAGATTGGGAGATGTGCAATCTCTCGATTTTCCAGACCAATCGTACGACGATGTCGTTGCCACCTTTGTGTTTTGCTCGGTGCCCGACCCCATTTTGGGGCTGAATGAGATTGCCCGCGTGTTGGGTAGGTTGATGGATGTGCTTGATCCCCTGACTGTGCGGCTCATGGGGCCACACATCAATCGCCGCACCGTGGAAAATGTTCAGCAAAGCCAACTGCAAATAGAAAGTGTGGACGATATGGGGCTTGGGGGTATTTTCAAGCTGATTGTGGCGCGTAAAATGAGACGGGTTGGTTAATTTTTAACTTGCAAAACCACCCCACTCAACTCCCCAGGCAAAATCTCGACAAATTGTTCGATCATTTCACCGGCGATTTCTACCCAAACGCGGCACGTTCCTGGGGGTAAGTCACTAATGACGAAATTCTCGACCAGAACATCGTCGGGAGCGGTGAATTGATCCCGGTACGTTTCTATATAGCGCGGCACCCCGTCGCTGCAAGCCAGATTGGCCCACGTTCCGGGCATAAAAAAGCCGCTGGTGTCTACTAGCCGTCCGGCCAAAACACCCCGTCCTGCATACGGCCGATACCACAGCTCCGGGTATGGATTCCTACTTCAAAGTGCAGATGAGGCCCCAAAGAAACGCCCGTACCCGTACTGCCAACCAAACCAATAATGTCTCCGGGATTAGCTGTTTACTCAATCCGAGAAGAGGTTGCCTCGGCGCGAATCACTACTGGTTTACCAATGTGTTGCCAGCGGCCTGCCAGGCATTCATGCCGCCATCTAGGTTCCAAACATTGGTGTAGCCAAGCTTAACCAGCTCACGGGCGGAAATGCCGCTCATGCTGCCACTGCGGCAATAAATGACAATTTGAGCATCCTTGTCAGCCGGTAATTGATCCAGGTTTTGGGCGATCTTGTCGAAAGGGATACTGGCATCGGTGCCTGCTATGTCGCCAGCATACGGAATGTGGACATTGATGAGTGGAAAATCTTTGTTTTCCAGCATGATGGCCAGGCCGGCGGCGCTGACGTCGGTGTAGCCGCCGCCGTCAATGGGAACGGTCGTCGTTTCGGTGCTCAGGTCATTGGCGCTGGTGTTGGGTACTGCCGTTTCACCTTCACATGCCGCCAGAACCAATGTTAACATAGCAAATGCCAATAACAGTCCTGTCAAAACAAAATTCGAATGTTTCATCACGACTCCTGTGAGATGAGATAGTCAGGCAGTCCATTTTTGCCGCCTGAAAACAGTTCTATCAGACAAAGCGCAAACCGGTGAGGGCTAATTGTCCTGCCCCGGCATACGCCATTTGGCGTCTAGGCGCAGTCATCAAGCCACTATCTCAAAATTGCGCATCATGCCCATATCTTCATGTTCCAAATTGTGGCAGTGGTAAATGAACAAGCCAGGATAGTCGCCGAAGCGGCGCAAAACCTTTACGCGCTCGCCCGGCATAACCAGGACGGTATCTTTCCAGCCTTCGTCTACAAACCCTTCACTGACGGTGTCCCAAGCCGCCTTGCCGTTGGTATTGATTTGGCGCTCAATGACCCGGAAAGATTCGCCGTGCATGTGAATGGGGTGAGGCAGGATCATGTTCATCATCCCCATGCCCATGCCGCCTGAGGTGCTGTCATTGGTGTATTCCCACGTTTCGATGGCGTTGAGGGGGATGGTTTCGTCGTCGGTTACGCTGGCCATCTCAAAAGTACGGCCGTTTAACGTCCAGCCGCCCATCCGCATCAACAGCGCCACGGTGCGGGTGCGTTCTGAATCGGCGATGGAGAAGAATTCCGGGGCTGACAGTCGCGCCGGCAGAGTGACGTTGTCTGTCGCTTCTCGTTCAATCTTCACCGTGAGGACGGGGAACTGCCCCGTGCTGAATTCGCCAGTCGTAAAAGGCAAATTGACCAGGTTTCGCTCGGAACCAACAGGATCATCTTTGAAATCAACCCAAATTTCGATGCGTTCCGCCGGAGCTATGGTGAGATACGGCCGTTCGACTGGTTTCTCTAATAGCCCGCCATCTGTGCCGATGACGGTGAACGGAGTGCCATCGTCCCAGCCCAATTTGTAAATGCGGGAGTTGGAGCCGTTAAGCAGGCGCAATCGATAGGCGCGAGTGGCAACAGGCAAAATGATATCCGGCTGGCCATTGACCAGTAACTGATTGCCCAAAAAGCCCATCATTTGATCCATCATTCCATTGCCCAGGTAAACGAGCTGTCCATCGTTGTCGAAGCGTCGATCCTGAAGAACCATTGGCATGTCGTATTCACCGGTAGGCAGGTTGGCTGCATCTTCTTCCTCGTCGGAAACCAGGAAGAATCCGGCCATGCCGGCGTACACTTGCGGTCCGGTACGGCCGTGCGGATGAGGATGGTACCAGTAGGTTCCAGCGCGGTTAAGCACTTCAAACTCGTAAACATAGGTCTGGCCGCTACGGATGGCGTACTGTGGATGACCATCCATATTGGCCGGAACGTGCAGGCCGTGCCAATGGATGATGCTTTCTTCGGGCAGCTCATTGATGAAATGGATGCGTACTTTTTGTCCTTTCCGCAGGCGCAATGTGGGACCAAGATAGCTGTCAGGAATGGGTTGTAAAGCGCTGGCATCCCCTTGCCACAGTTCGCCCTTAATGCGCCAGACGTTGGTGGTTTTGTTGGAGAAGATAACGACCGTATCTTCTACTGCCTGTAAAGCGATTTCCACATCGGGTATAAAATCGGCGCTGGGAACGGCGGTGGGAGGTGGCAGCGTAGCTTGCGGCAGTCCGGTGGCGGATAATGGGGTTTCCCCGATACTGTTTGGCGTGGGGGTGTTTGTTTTTGGGGCACAGGCGGTGAGAACGGCCGCTACCGCCCCCGCACCTCCCAATTGAATAAATGTGCGTCGTGTTAATTTCGTCATTATTAGCGCATCCTACAGGGTGTATTTAGTTGAGCATCTCTATGACACTGTCTCCAGGGCTTTGCTTACCCGCTGCAAACGGACACGGGCTTCGTTCGCAACAGCAGCTAAATTGGGATTTTCAATGACACCCAACATGGCGATCGGATCTACAATGGATATGACGCTACCGTCTTTTTCATCCTCGTAAACAATGACGTTACAAGGGAGAAGAAGGCCAATCTCCAACTCAATATTAAGTGCCTGTTTGGCCAGGACCGGATTGCAAGCTCCGAGAATGATGTATTTTTGAAAATCAACGTCTAGTTTCTTTTTGAGGGTGGACTGCACATCAATTTCTGTTAATACGCCAAAACCTTCTTCTTTGAGAGCGGCCGTTACTTTTTCAATGACCTGTTCGTAAGGTAAATCTAACCGGGTGCGAAATTGATAGTTGACTGCTGCTTGAGTCATGATTCATTTCTCCTTTATGTCTGGTGTTTTTGTCGTTTCATTTTTATCGTTTCAAATGGTTAGGGATGGGATGCGTGAAACGTGATGATTATCCATTCACACTTCACGTCTCACTTCATCTAACTTAACTGTGATTCTCACCGGCCATTTCGACAAACTCGCCGTGCCAATGGTGCAGAAAAACCTGACCAGTGTTGGTGTTGACGCTCAACATGCTGACGGGTTGGCCATCCTCCAGGACGTGGAGGGTATAGTAGCCGGGAAATTCGTCGGCGGTCTCATCGGCCGTTTTGCCGGCCAGATAAGCGTCCAGATAGTCCTGAGCTACTGTTATAGCTTCCCCAGCAGAAATGTTGATTTCTGCATCTGGCGCGTAGCCAAAGCTGCCCATCATGTTACCGAAATGGTCGCCGCCCATCATGTAGGAACTGGTTTGAGCACCACTCATCATGCCATACTTGGTGTTCCACATCATGTTGGGGCCGGGTTCGGGGAAAACGTCGCCGGAAACCGGGTCGACCAATACTTCAAATGCACCGATTTGGCTGGCCTCGTCGATGATTTGGGCATAGGCGTGGTTGTCAAAGATCATGATTTCGCCTAGGGCTAGGTTGTTATTGTCGAGAGTAGTGAGGTAGTTGGAAACGGCCGTTTCCGCCGCTTCAAGTGACAATGGTTCCACCTCAGCCAGGCCAACCCCGAAATTGCCCATCATGCTGCCGCCCATCATACTGGAGCCAAACTGGCCATTCATCATGCCGGACATGATTTGCCCGCTGCTGTTACCCATCATGCCGTAGCCAGATTGAGCCATATTGTTGGCATTTCCCATCATCCAGTTGGACTGCCAATTTGACTTAAACGCCTGAGCCTGACCTACCCAGAAGCCGCCACCAAACAAGATAATGCTCAAGAAAATCAGCCCACCAATTGAAATAAATTTTCGCTTCATTGTTATACTCCTCATTGTTCCAGGTCGTGGCGCATGGCTTCAAACTCTTCTTTGCTGATTTCGCCACGTGCATACCGTTTCTTTAAGATGGCAACGGCCGTTTCCAGCGCGTCGCCAGACGGTGTTTGTTTGTGTTGGGGGAACAGGTTGCTAAAAAACCAAAAAGCTGCGGCAATGATGCCAACCCAAAATAGGGCCATCATTAAAAAGCCAAACCAACCAAATCCCATGCCATATCCTGTCATCATGTTTCACTCTCCTATCGTCAGATATCACGTTCTGACAACTTGATTTTTATTGATGACAGAATGATAGGCCGGCAATATGTCAGGGATTTAACAAAAGTATGACGTTTTTGTAACAGTCTGGGGAAGTTATTGAGGGATTGGCAGAATGATCGTAAAGGTGCTGCCTTGATTGAGACCGGGACTGGCAGCCGTCAGACGGCCGTTGTGAGCCTCTACTAAATGCCTGCTGATGGTTAACCCAATGCCGCTGCCGCCGCCGGCACGCGAGCGGGATTTATCGACCCGGTAGAAACGCTCAAAGATATGTGACAGTTGGTCAGACGTAAGGCCAACACCTGAATCTGTCACATTGATCTGTAAACAGTGATCGGTATTCGGTAAACGAGGTTCACTGCTCACTGATAACTGATTACCGCGTACTGAACAGTGAACCGCGACCGAACCGCCTGCTGATGTGTATTGAAGGGCGTTGCCCAGCAAATTGATCAGAACCTGGGTCATCCGCGCTGGGTCAACATTAATGGGAGGAAGATTGACGAGAATATCTGACTCCAGCGATACTTGCTTCTCTGCAAATTG
>CBDUOF010000051.1:0-18351 GCA_965368765.1 uncultured Anaerolineae bacterium
AGCCTGCACGTAAGGCGTCACGGTTGCCTGCGGGGCAGCGCCCAAAGCCAGTGCCGCTTCTACTTGTCCCACATGTGCTTCCACCTCTGCGCGGAAGCGATCCAGTGCCAGGGCATTGGTGTTCATTGCATTGGCAATGAGCATGCTGCCGACCGGAATAAGGGAAGTAATGGCACTATCGATCACGCCCAACAAGGTCATAAACAGAATCACGGCGCCAGCGCCCAAAGCAATCCCAATGAGTGACACGCCAAATGCGCCCGGTATGCCCTTCGCCCGGCGGGCAGCGATGCTGGCCGCCGCAATTATCATGCCCAGCAAAATGAAAATGCTGGTCCAGGGTGGCCCTTGCAGCAGCAGCAGCAAGACCGAACCCACAATGACAATTTGAACCAGACCACGCAGCAATGCAATGATGGTTTCTCGCTCTAAATGGATGTGGCGCTGGCGAGCCAGCAGCATGACGGCGAGCGCCAGCACGGCGGCCACGGCCGCTTGCGCCAGGCCCAGGGCAACGCCTTCGCTAAAAAATTGATTAAGCATGGAGCAACTCCTCTACGGGACCCAGGGCAGTTAAACGGCCATTTTCCAGCATCATCACCCGGTTGGCCAGGCGGGCGGCCTGCGCCATGTCGTGCGTGACGATGAGGCAGGTAAGATCTTCCTGGCTGATGATGCGGCGGAGTAAGGCTTCAACCTCTTTTTCGGCCGCATCGTCCAGGGAAGATGTTGGCTCATCCAGCAGCAATATTTCCGGCTTGTTGGCCAGGGTGCGCGCCAGCGAGACGCGCTGTGCTTCGCCACCTGAAAGATGGTTCATGTCACGTGCGCTGTAGCCAGCGAGCCCCACCTCCTCAAGTAACCTGTCGATTGTGGCTGAAGGCAGTGTTTCACCTCGCTGAGCTGGCCCGTATCGCAGGTTGTCGGCGACCGTGCCGGGAAAAAGGTAGGGAGATTGCATCACCATGCCAACGCGTCGGCGCAGTTCACGCGGGGGGATCGCGTCAAACGCTTGCCCCGCCAAGAAGAGTGTGCCGCTGGTCGGTTCATCGAGCCGATTGAGCATGCGTAAAAAAGATGATTTGCCCGCTCCGCTGGGGCCAACGATGGCCAACACTTCCCCTTTTTGCACATCAAGGGAAATGTTATCAACCAGTAAACGGCCGTTAACCATTCGGCTTAGATTCTCCGTGCGCAAAATCGGGCGTTCAGCGTGGTTTGTCATATGTGTACCTTTGTTATGTTAAGAAATAGCCTTGCCCAGTAGACCTGGACAAGCTGCCCGACTGTATGACCTTGAAAAGCGAGTCCTGCGAATCTGAATCATGTCGCAATGAGGCTCTCAATCTCCAGGTAAATCGAGACGATTCTACAAATTCGTGGCGATTGTGGTCTCAGCGCTGTCGATCCTGCTTTTTTTCGTCGCGTGGTAGCGTTCAGCTTCTTCTTCCATCGCCGCCAACCGCGTGTAGTAGTCGGGAAATTCATTTAGGTGTGCCAGGGCAATCTTGCCTGTTGTTAATGCATCGTTGCCGATGACGTCGGTATTGGGATCATGGCTACCGTGTTCCAATTCTACATCCAAACCCATTTGGAACTGCGCTACATCAAATTCGCGCCACGTGATCCCTAGTTGCTCACCAATTCTTTTGGCTTCTTCTGTTGAAAAATGTGCTTTTGTTGACATCCTATAGTCCTTTATACATAAGCTGCCCGAAAGTTTGGCTTCCGGGCAGTGCTGCTATTTTTAGTTGTGATATTCGGCAACGGCCGTTTTTACAGCTTCCTTTAGATCTTCTTTCGCTTTCGCTTTACCAGCGATGATATCTTGCCGAGCTGCCTGGTTAGATTCCTGAAAATCTTGCAATTTGGCCTTGGCTGCATCTCGCTTGGCGCGGGCAGTGACCAGCTGCTTCTCGACCTCAGCCTTTGCCTCAGTTTCAGTTTCTGTCATCTGCTTCGTTAACGTCTCGACCCGTGCTTGCCAGGCTGCAGCCTGCGCCCGCAGTGTTACCTGCAGCTTTTGGCGCAAGGCGGAACGTTTGGTGTACAAACTATCCAGCAGTTCATGCGTCGTCTCTTTTGCTTCCATGTTGGCCAGCGCTGCCTGAACCTGTAGATGCTCGATTTCTGCTTCCACATCTTCGATCGCATCTTCAATGGCGTGCTGCAACTGCCAGCGCAAATTATGTTGCTTGAGATAAAGGGCGTGAGCTGCGTCATGATAAGCCTCACCGGCAGCCATTTTGGCCAACGCCGTTTGCACCTGCATTTCACCAATGGCAGCCTCAACCTCTTCGATTTGGGTTTCCAGGCTTTGCTGTAAGTTTTGTTCAGATACGTCTAGTTTTGTGCGTAGTTCGACCCGTTGTGCGGCTAATTTTGCTTTGCCGACTTCTTCAGCCACAGCAAACTTTTCGTCTAAGGCTTTGATATTGGCTCGAAGGGCTGCACGCTGTGCTTGCCAGCTGGCCTGCATTTCGGCCCAGGCGGCTTCGCGCTTGTTTTGCAGGGAAAGGATTTCTTCCTGAACGGCCGTGTTTGTTTTTGTGCCTGCGGTAACGACCTTTTTCTTCAGAGCATCGATATCGGCTTGCCAGGCGTGGAGCTGGGCTTCTACCTTTTGATGAAGTTCGGCGCGAGCCTGATCGCGTTTTTCTCGTAAATTTTCTAGCTGTTCGTGTAAGGCAGCTTTGGTTTGGGTATCTGCATCCGCCATCTTGGCTTCTACTGCTTCAACGTCTGCGCTCAATTTTGCTAAATCATCCTCGACCTGTTGGTACATCTCCTTGCGTTTGGCTTCACGTTCTGCGATGAGTCCGGCAAGCTCAAGGTCGATTGTCGCTTCTGTGGTGGCAAGCTTGGCGGCAATGTCAGCGGCCAGCGCCAGGTGGAAAAGTGTGCCCTCCAATATTGCCAGCTCGGCTATGGCCCGCTCTGCCCACTGTTCTTCAACCAGGGCAATGAGGGCCGAACTGCCTGGCAGCATGATTGCCTGCAATTTTTTTAGCTCTTTGTTGGTGAACCCACTGTCGATGAGCTGGGCTGCAATGCCGCCGGTGGCCGCACCAGCCACAACGCCCACGGCGGCACCAACTGGCCCACCAAGCAGGCCAAGCAATCCGCCGCTTACGGCACCAAACAACGCTCCGTGTTTGGCATCGACGTCTGCTGTTTCATAAACGGCCGTTTTGCCTTTTTCATCCTTTGTAAGAACGGCCGCATTCACCACTTCAATGAAGGATTCTTTTTCTAACTGCTGCAAAATTTTTAAGGATTCTTCAGCTTTCTCGGTTTCATCAAATGCTAGAACAATCAGTTCAATATTCATTTTATTTTCCTCTTTAAATTGCTTCCTCTGCGCCGATGGTTAAGGCGCCTTCATGGTGAAAAGGCCCTTCGGGTGCAGTAAATTGTTCGAATGCTTCCAACGCCTCGCAGCCGTACATGACGGAGGGCCCGCCACCCATAAGAATGGCTACGCCAATGGTTTCCATAATCTCCTGGCGATTGGCACCCGCCTTCAGGGCATCATGCACGTGAAAAGCGATACAGCCATCACAGCGGACGGTAATGGAGATGCCCAGGGAAATAAGTTCTTTGACTTTGCCGCTCAAAGCACCGTTGGTAACGGCCGTCTTGTGTAAACGGCTGAATCCTCCCATCGGTCCCGGGATTTCCTCGCCTAACTTGCCCATCAATGCTTTTAACTCTTCGTAATGTTCTGGATATTGCTTCATTTTTTTGAACTCCTTGCTACATACATTAGTTTGATTGGAAAATGCCGTTTTTTAAGTTAACGGCGCTTTAAGTGACAGTCTCTTGCCCATTTGTCGCTTCAGCAACTACTTCGATTTCGGAAATGAGGGCAAGTAAGGCTTTAAGCCCAGCTGGGCCGAGCGCCTGTCGTCTGCAGTAAGCACACGTTCCTTTTTCCCCTGCCTCGCTCCTTTCTCTCCGTTGGCAATAGAAAATATCATGACGCAAGCATATCGCCTCAGACGCCGACTGTCGTCGGCAGGGTGTTGAATTGTGGCTCAACAAAAAAGACCGCCTTACGCGATCTTTCTCCACATATGTTGATGCAAAACTAGAAATGGATGCTGGACGAGCAGGGATGAGTGCGCCGATTCCTGCAAAGAATCCTAAAAATGGGGTTAGCGTCGCTGAATGGCCGTATCTCCCACAAACAGGGGCGTGTTGGCTTCCAAAACGGCCGTTTTTACGTATCCCAGCCCAACAGTGCCGTGGGGGCCAACGGCCGCTGAGGTAACCGTCCCCGCTTTTTTGCCACTGGCCAAAAGCGTAGCGCCCGCTTCTAACGGCTCTTCAGCGCCCAGCGTTACCAGCTTTTTGGCTAACTTGCCCCGACTTTCCATCCGGGCAATGATCTCTTGCCCGATATAACAGCCCTTGTTAAACGACACATCTTGCCACAAATTGGCCTCCAGCGGAATATAATCGCCGCTCAACTCCTGACCAAAACGAGGCAAACCCGCCTCAATGCGCAAAAAGTCGAAGGCTGCTGCGTCAGCGACGGGCATATCCGTGTCTAGCAGCCGTTGCCACAGCGCTGCCCGATCTTTTTCCTGGCCAATGACAAAGTAGCCATCCCCATGAATCGGATCTGAACGCATCAGGTAAGCAGCCGCTTCGCCAAACTTGGTTTGACGCCAATGGTGCAATGGTAACTCTTCATCGGTAAAGCCAGCCTGAATTACTTTTTGGCGTGCTTGCGGCCCGTACACGCCCAAGATCACCGTATCGCTGCTAATATCCTGAATCTGAAAATCGTCCTGAAAGAAGACAAACCGCATAAGATAGCGAGCGATAGCGTCACTGTTGTTTTCACTGGTGAGGGCATAGATAGCACTGCTGGTTGGGTAAAGCAGCAGGCGGTCAATGATACGGCCGATATCGGTGGTGAGAATCGTGGCGGTGCCTTCTCCTTTGGCGAGTGCTCCAATTTTTTGCGTGGACATGCGGTTGAGCAAATCAAAGCGCGTTTCACCGCTAAAGAGGAGCATTCCCAGGTCGCTGCGATCGGTGAGTACGGCCGTTTCCCGTGCCGCCTGGTAAACCGTTGGGTCAATTTGGGAGGTTGTCATCAGCTTGTTCCTTGGATGTTAATGAAATAATCATATTGTCTGGTGGGGCTTGCCAGGTTTGAGCAAAGGCTTCTACCTGCGGTAAGGTGCGCAGCTCTTGTTCGTAGCTAAGCTGGGCGATCAGCTCCATGAGCGACTGGTTTTTGAGCCAAGGAAAATGCCCTTTTTTGCCCAACTGCTTCTCAGAGAACGTTTCGAGCCACTCTTCCAACTGGACCCGCACCTGAGGCAGATCATCAAAAATGCGGTCTAGATCGCGGCCCTGGTTTTCCGCTTGCCGGAGACGGCCGTATTCTTCGGCATTGTTTAGCGCAGCCAGCAGCCGGGCAGGTTTTTTGCCTTGTGAAATGTGCATCAGCCCAGTTACCAGTTCAGATTCCCAGGCCGTTTGCTGGACTAACAAATCGGCCACCGACCGGCTGCCTATGGTGTTGGGTGCCAACAGCGCATCATCTGGCAGACTGTCCAGGGCCACCAACAATCGTTCCCGGACGCTATCTAAATTGTCTAACAATTGTTCGATTAACGAGGCCATTTGTTTACTCACTTGATAAATGATACATTGTCCTTTGTGCATCTCGTATCTACATTTTAGCATGGGGTGCTCTATCTGAGCATGAATTCGTATTTTATCTGCGCAGCATGATTAGAAGCTAAGCCAAGCAAATCATATGAAGCTCTTTGATAAACGAAGCGCGATTTATCTGTGATTTGCGCAAGTAAAAACCAATTTTCCACTTATTATTATTCAAAATTCTTTTTGGTTCTTACACAGAAACGGCCGAACCCGTTACCGGTGCGTGACATCTATCACTGAATACAAGTGATTTACCGCCTTCAAAAATGTGAGCGCATCCGGTAGACTATAGCGAGGTAGGATAATAGATATTGGGCGAAAAGTCAGAAATTGATAAGCAATGCTGATACAAAGCGGATTTGACCAGTAGTAAATTATCCAGATGCTGGTGGAAAACCCGTAGAACGCTTAATCGCTGTTTACAAAAGCACAACCTGTCTGTCCAATCCCTTCTAATACTAGTATAATAAACAGCAGGTCAGCGAAAATCTGGCACACAACCTTTATCCGCTACGCAACCTTTAGTTTGTATATTAAAGTGACCTTAACGATGAGTGATAGCAGTTCCACGGCAGTGCCTTTGCCGACCAACGAAAATAGCAATAAATTGGGCGGTGGTCAGGAAGTGCGTTGGCAAGTGGTGGCCCAGGCGCCAGGGATTACCCCAGCCACGATCATTGCTGGTCGTTTACAAGCGGAAGGTGTCCCGGTTCGTGTTTGGCAAGAAAGTGCCGGTCAGGCTTTGGGCTTGACCGTCGGCTTACTGGGTACAGGCCACGTTGCCGTACCTGAATCGTTTGTAGAGCAGGCGCTAGAAATCCTGGATTATGAAGAAGAGTCAGCCGACTGGGACGAGCAGCTTGATGAATTCGAGCAAGATGGTTTTGAAGATGAAGGTTAAGAGTTGGTAGACTTTACAGAATTGTCTTCCTGTGCAGGCGGCAATTTACCCTGATAGAGTAAAGGGAAAGCCGCCTAATATGGGTAGGACACCTGAAGAATCACGAATAAGGAGCATCGAAAAATGGCAGAGACAACCTGGACAACAACAAGCGAAGAAGTCCTTTTTCCGGCAAAGAACAGTCGGCTCAAATTTGTCGTTGGCGGCGTGCTGTTGGTCGCCGCAATTGTTTACCTCGTCGTAAACGCGATGAGTGGCAATACCCAATTGTATAAAACCGTTGAAGAATTTTATGCCGAACAAGATCAGCTTGTCGGGCGTGATTTACGCATTGCTGGCTTTGTCATTGGAGATTCAATCCAATTCACCCAAATTGATGCCACGACGACTCGGTTAGAGTTTGATATTGTGGATGATATGGCCAATCCCGGGCAAACCTTACACGTTGTGGCCATGAATGAGCCAAAACCAGACCTGTTGCAGCATGAAGCGCAAGCCCTGGTGGAAGGCAGTGCCAATGAAAATGGTGAGTTTATCTCTAACCCCGGGGGCTTGTTGCTGAAATGCCCCACTCGGTATGAAGAATTAGACCCGGCAGACCACACGGGTCCCACAGACATCAATTGATGGTACGCTGTTGAATTGACGAAGTGGCGATTGAGCAAAATTTATTCACAATTGAAGTTGAGAGTGTAGGAAGAAACATATGATTCCAGATTTAGGATATGCAGCTTTGCTGTTGGCGTTGGTTGCGGCCGTTTATTCAGCCGTGGCGGCTTATTACGGCAAACACACCAATCAACCCCGCTGGGTAGAAAGTGCCCGCAACGCCACCATTGCCACCTTCCCCCTCATTGCCATTGCCTGCCTGCTGATGATCTACTCGCTGGTACAGGGTGACTTTTCGGTGGAGTATGTGTGGCGCGTCAGCAGCATTGAGATGCCCACTTACCTGAAAGTGACGGCTCTGTGGGGCGGGCAGGCAGGCTCTTTGCTGTTTTGGAACTTCTTGCTTTCCATATTTACGGCCGCTTCCATGGCGCGTAACTGGAGTAAGCAAAGAGAGCTCATGCCTTATGCGCTCATGGTGGCCAGCTTTACCCAAATATTCTTCCTGGGTATTTCGCTTTTCGTAGAAAATCCTTTTGCTCGTTTGGCGGTTATTCCCCCCGATGGCAACGGCCTGAACCCGCTGCTGCGTCATCCTGGCATGATAATCCACCCACCCATGCTTTACCTGGGCTTTGTTGGCTTCACCATTCCCTACGCCTTTGCGATGTCGGCACTCATTTCAGGCAAGCTGGATGATGCCTGGATCAAAATTACCCGCCGCTGGACGCTCGTGGCCTGGCTCTTCTTGAGCTTAGGTCTGATTTTAGGCGGTCGCTGGGCTTATGACGTGCTGGGGTGGGGTGGTTATTGGGCTTGGGACCCGGTAGAAAATGCTTCCTTTATGCCCTGGCTGGCGGGCACAGCATTCCTTCACTCGGTGATGATTCAGGAAAAACGGAATATGTTCAAGATGTGGAACATGTTCCTTATCTTGCTCACCTACTGTCTGGTAATTTTTGGCACATTTATCGTGCGTAGCGGCGTCATTTCTTCCGTGCATTCATTTGCTCAATCGGCTATTGGCCCCTTGTTCTTTGGCTTTATCGCCATCATGTTTGTCTTTTCGGCGTACTGGATGAACAGGCGGCGCACGGAATTGCGCTCTGAGAATCGGCTGAATTCGCTCATTTCGCGGGAAGCGGCGTTTCTTTATAACAACTTCCTGATCCTGGCTATTTTGCTGGTTGTATTTTTGTTTACCACTTACCCCATTATTTCTGAACTGATAACGGGAGAAAAAGGGTTTGTGGGGCCGCCAGTGTACGAACAGGCGTTGGGACCGCTCTTTTTGCTGCTGGTTTTGCTCATGGGCGTGGCGCCTCTCACGATGTGGTATCGCTCTAGCGCCGCACGCATTGGCATGTCGTTGCGCTGGCCTGCGTTAGCCGCCACGATTTTTGTTGGCGTGTTGTTTGCCTTGGGTGTTCATGGCTGGGGCGCCTTGCTTGGCTTATGGGTGGTCTCTTTTTCGCTGATTTTAACGTTGCTGGAGTTCTGGAAGGGGACACGCGCCCGGATGAAGCGCGGCGAAAATGCCTGGATGGCGTTTTCTAGCCTGATGGGGCGCAATCGTCGACGCTACGGCGGCTACTGGATTCATTTGGGTGTTATCGTGATGGCCTTTGGCGTGATCGGTGTGGAGCTTTTCCAAGAGCAAACCCAAATTCGCCTGGCTGTGGGAGAAACGGCCGCTCTCGGACGGTACGAAATGCAATTCCTGGGTGCAACCCGCTACCCTGGCCCGGATGATTTGCTCATTACTGAAGCCACGGTCGATGTGTACGATAATGGCCAATACGTGGGTCAGCTAAACCCCCGCACTGAACTGTACACGCGCACCAACCAACCGATGACGATTCCCAATGCCAGATCGACGATTTCCGAAGATTTTTATGTGCTGATGGTGAACTGGGAGCCGACGTCGGCCGATCAGGCCACTTTCCGTATTTACCTGAACCCGCTGATTAACTGGGTGTGGGCGGGAGGCGTCATCTTTTTCTTTGGCACGCTGATAGCCGCCTGGCCAGACCCATCACCCAAACGTGCTGTCGTGAAACGGCCGCAGCCTGTCGCAGCGCCAACGGATTAGGGTTTGCAGCGATCTGACAAGTTACAACAACTTGTCGGGTCAGTTATATGAGGATTGATTTGTCAAACTTTTTGCGGTTCAAATATTTGGGGACGGCCGTCCTGTTTCTGGTGGGCTTCTTGCTAGTGGTGATGCCGGCATTGGCTCAGGACGTCCCTGTAACCGATGATGACGTAAATTCGGTGGCGAAAGATTTGTTTTGCCCCGTGTGTGAGAGCACGCCACTTGACGTCTGCCCTACCCAGGCCTGCGCCGATTGGCGCGACCTGATTCGGCAGCAGTTGTCAGAGGGCAGCTCGCCGGAAGAGGTACAGGCGTATTTTGCCCGGCAATACGGTGCTGGCGTGCTGGCCAATCCGCCCAAGCAGGGTTTTAGCCTGATTTTGTGGCTGCTACCGGTGGTTGCTTTGGTTTTAGGTGGCGTGTTTTTTAGCCGCTACATGCGCACATTGCGCGTTTCGGCTGCCGGGGATGGAGATATGGAGTCCGTGGCGGAAACGGCCGTTTCCACACCACCATCGCGCCCCAGTTCCCCGGATGATTACAAAGCAAAACTAGAAGAAGAATTGCGCAGTAGATAACGATTCGGACATCATCTGTCTGAACAGGTATCAAATAAGGTAATAAGTAAGATGAGTGAAATTGTAAACCCTATCGAGCAGCCAGGAAAGCCTTCACGAAGCCTTACCAGTATCCTGGTTTGGGTTGTCGTGATAGGCGTGCTGAGCCTGCTCGGCTGGGGATTAGTGCAAAGTACCGCGCCGCGCCCCGAAGTGGGTGAGCCAGCTCCGGCTTTTGAGCTGGATTTTTTTGAAGGGTATGACTGGCAGGTTAACACGACCGCTTCCCTTGACGACATGAATGGTCAGATTGTCGTGATGAATTTTTGGGCTTCCTGGTGTGTAGAGTGCCGCGCAGAAACCGATGAGCTAGAGGCCGCCTGGCAAAAATATGGTGATCAGGGCGTCATGTTTGTCGGTGTGGCCTATGCCGATGTAGAGCCTAACTCCATTGAGTACATGGAAGAGTTTAACGTCACGTTCCCCCATGCCCCCGATTTTGGCACCCGCATTTCCAACGCCTATGAAATCACAGGCGTTCCTGAAACATTCATCATCGATCAACATGGTGAAATCGCTTACGTACAAATCGGCCCTATTAGCAGCAGTACGCTGGATTCTGTGATTGGCCGGCTTTTGGCAGAGGGAGGATGATTGGTGTGACTGGAAATTTTTGAAAGAGCGTGAAAAGTGACAAGTTCCTCACTGTTTACTTTTCGCTTATCACTTTTCATTAAATCCTCGAAACACCATCAAGTAAATTATTATGGGAATTGGTTCAATATTATTAGGCGTGGCGCTGTTTTTTTTGGTGGCTTTGTTTGTGGCTCGCCCTTTTTTGCGCCCGCATGAGGAAGAGGCTGATCTGACTGAGGATCAGCTGCTTTTGGAAGAGAAAGAAGCACTGCTGGATAAGATTCAAGCCCTGGATTTTGACCACGATACTGGCAAAATCCCCACGGAACTGCATGCCCATCAGCGAGCACAGTTGATGGCGCGCGCCACGGCCGTTTTGCAGGCGTTGGATGCCAAACATGGTGTGGTTGCACCTCCAGTTGTTGCCGAGAGTGACATCGATGCCGATATCGAAATGGAAGCGGCTATTGCACGTTTGCGGCGTCAACGGCGGCAGGCCGCACCCAACAATGTGGCCGGGCCGACTCGCAACGGCTACCCTCGGTTTTGTCCCCAATGTGGTCAGCCAACAGATGCCGATGATAGGTTCTGTGCCCATTGTGGCCACAACCTTACCCAAATAACATCTACAAAAACTGCGTGAGAAATGATGATTTATAATAAATGGTTTCGTTCAGCAAACCTGCGTTTGCTGCTGTTTTTAGCTGCTTTTGCCGCTGCTTTGCTTGGCCTACTGAGTGGCCCTGTGAAGCAGATGACGGCTCAGGAAGTCGTGCTGCCTAGTGCCCCGCCAGATGCGGCGGCTGGATTGGCAATTTACAACGAGCGTTGTGGGGTTTGCCATGGTGAACTGGGGGATGGTCAGGGAAGCCAGGCTATCCAGGCGGGCTTGGAACCTGTTGCTTTTTCTGATCCAGACTACCGGGTAACGGCCGTTCCCAGCCTTATGGTCGATATTATTAACAATGGCAACCTCGCCGCCGGAATGCCTCCGTTTGGCGAAGCTAGCAGCAATCCACTAAGTGAGGCCGATGTATGGAACCTGGTTGCAGTGGCTTACAGCTTCAGCACCCGTCCGGCCGATATTGCCGCCGGAGAAGCGCTGGCGACTGAGTTGGCAGCCGACACCGCCAGCTGGCCCGGTCTGGACTACTGGTTCAGCCGCAGCAATGAAATTATTTTGGCCGATCTGGCACGGGAAAATATCTTCGGGGTTGATCTGGCTGAGTTAAGCGAAGAAGAGAAGCTGAATTTGATTGATTACGGCCGTTCGCTCCACTATACCTATGTCGATCCCCTGGCGGCGTTTGCCCCCGTGGAATTGGCAACCATCAATGGACAGGTGATCAACGGGACGACCAATGAGGCCATCAATGAAGGCGAAGTGCGCCTGCGAGCCTTCACTGTACAGCTAGAAGAAATGTTCTCAGAAACCGCGCCAATTGCGGAAGACGGCAGCTTTGAATTTGAAATCGAAAATGTGCCGACCGACTGGGTCTTTTTAGCCGATTTTGCCTATGGGGATCTCACCTTCAACAGCAATGCCGTGCAGGTATCTAATGCACAACCTGTTGCGCAAATGCCCTTGTTTGTTTTTGAAACCACCAGCGACCCGGCGGTTGTAACAATTGACCGTCTACACATGATTTTGACCTTTGCTGAGGAGCGTTTGCTGGTTTCGGAACTGTACGTGTTTAGCAATATGGAATCGGCCGTTTTTGTAGGTGAAAGCGGCGATTTTAACCAGGGAACCGTGGCGGTTAACGTGCCAGCCGGCGCCGAAAATATTGGCTTTCAACGTGGTTTTGGCACCTCGTTAGATAGCTTTATTCCGGCAACTGAATTTATCGAGACGGGCACGGGCTGGGCAGACACAGTACCGCTGCGTCCAGGTCCCAACAGCCTGAATTTGCTGGTGAGTTACGATTTGCCCTATGACGATGGCCTGCTGTTGGCTCACCCGCTGGTATACCCAGTGAACAGCGCCAGCGCCATTCTGGCCGATGCGGGCGTAACAATTACGGATGGGGGCTGGGTATCACAGGGAACGCAAGAGACGACGAGCGGTTCCTTCCAAAACTATATCAATAATGATTTGGGCACAGCCGATGCGTTGAATCTGACGCTAGACGGCCGTCCCAGGCAAATTGTCGATACGCAGGGAAACGCGATAACGCCGCGTGATCAAACCAGCGAGCTAGTCATTGGTGGGGTCGCTCTGGCTGCCATGTTGGCCGTTGGCTTCTTTTTTGTGCAGCGCTGGCGCTCACAACCCACCACTGCCGAAGCTACGATAGCTGAGATGCCGGTTCAGCGAGCAGCGCCGCGCGGTTCTGTTAACAATCGTAGCAGCGAGGCGGACAGCTTGCTGCAAGACCTTGCCGATTTGGACGATGCTTACGAAGCGGGCGAACTGGAAGAAAGTGCGTATCAGCAGCAGCGGCAGGCTTTGAAAACCCGGCTAACGGCCGTTTGGAAGTAGCTGCATGTATAAATTTGTCACCCTTTATCGTCGAGTGGATGATGAAGCCATGTTGGAGCAATTCTTTAGTCAGACACACCTGCCTCTGGCTGAAGCCTTGCCAGGTCTGGTGCGGCGTGAGGTCAGCCGCGTCTCCCACAAACCGGGTGGCGAATCTCGCTACCACCTCATGTTTGAACTCTATTTCCACTCCAAGCCCAGCTTTGAAGCCGCCATGAAATCCCCCACAGGGATTGAGCTTATCCAGGCGCTCTCGCCTTGGGCCGAGGCCAAAATCATCACCTGGTTTTTTGCCGATGCCTTTGTGGAAGATATGGAGCGTGGCGCCTAACGAGCGTTGATAGACGAATCATCCATCAAGCAACGTCAATTTCTTAGGGATTGCTGCTTTCTACCGGGGCAATGGGAAGGAAAGTCTGGTAAACCAATGGCTTGTAGACAAATGTCTCAGCCGTAATTTCTGCCCCGCGAAGTCCGCCAACAGCATAAATTCTTGTTTCAACAGAGGTGATGCCTAAGCTGGGCCAGCCTGGTTCTTCACTGAGCGGTGGGGTGTTAACAATCGACCATTGGTCGGCATCCGGGTCGTATGATTCGCTGTAAGTGATGGATATCTCGCTGCTGGATGCATCGCCAAATGCGCCACCGCCAAAGACGTACAGTTTGTTGAACAGACTGGCCGCTCCTGCCCCGGCCCGAGGCAATAAGGTGTTGGCACAGGTGGCCCAACCGCCTTCGGTTTCAATCACTTCGCTGTTGTTAACCGCCGGGTCAAAGTAGGCGCATTCGCTTAACGGCCGTTCCCCGTCGTATCCACCCACGACATACAGTTTTCCTTTTACCACCGCACCCGTCGCAAAGGCACGTGCGGTGGCCATGCCTGGTAAAATCTGCCAGCTGTTGGCAGCCGGATCAAATCGGTAGGCATCGGCTAAGTAATCTTGCCCATCCCAGCCACCAAACAGATACAGGAAGCTGCCGTCAGACAAAACAAGCCCGCCAGAAACGGCCGTAGGCAGTGGCGTGGCGCTGCGCCAGCTGTCGTTGGCTGGGCTGTACACTTCGACGGCATCTGTGGGCTGCCCATCGGCCAGCAAACCACCGGGAACATAAATCTCACCAAACAGCTCTGCTCCGGTGATATCGGTCACGGCCGTTGGTTTAGGGCTGCCTTCTTGCCAGACAAATTCGGTTGTGCGGTAGATCGAAACTGTATTGGTCACGCCTGTTGCGGTTTGGCCGCCAATTAGATAAAGGTTTAGGCCATTGGCGACGAGCGCCATGTTGGCGCGGCCCGCCGGGAGCGGTCGGCTTTGTAACCAATCGTTGGTAACGGCCGTTTCCTCAAACGGTTCCGTCGCCGTTGTTGGAGCTACGTCGTTTCCAAATGCCTGATAGGCAAAAAAGATGCTGGCGGCCAAGAGCAGCAACAGCAGGCTTATGAGGCCAATGCGCCTGGGGAAGAATCGAGGAGCGGTCGTGGCATTTGATGAGCCATTGGCGGTAGAAATGGGTTGAGGAAGTGGAGCAGGCTTCGGGTCGGTTGCTGCTGCCGCACTTGTTGGCTCACTGGTTAGCGTGCTGTTTTCAGCGACAATGCCTTCCAGGATCACCAACCCTTGCTGCAGGGCCACCATAGTCGCTTCGGTACGAGAGCTTACGCCGAGCTTGGTGTAAACATTTCGCAGATGGACCTTGACCGTATTTTGACTAATGCTCAGCTTAGCGGCGATCTCTTTGTTTCCAGCGCCATCGCTGACACATTGCAAAACTTCTAATTCTCGCTCGCTGAGTGCGTCACCTTTTTCAGCCATGAACTAAATTATACTATGTCTTAGGGTGCGGATGGGGTTTCCGTTGGTGTCAGAAACGAGGGTGTCTCAAGAAACGTCGTGGTATCTGAAATTGGCACGGTATCGGTGATAGGTTCTGACGGAGTTGGCGTAGCCAACAAGCAATTTTCCTGAGCCTGCATGCGCTTTTGGCTGAGGCTGTTGGTCGTTTGATGGCGACTTGCCTCTTCATATAGCAGCTGCGCCGGGCACCACTCTTCTGCAACTGCATATTGATCCGCTAAAGAAACCAGCACGGTGAACAACTGCTCGCAGGAAGATTGATAAAAAGGCGCTGCCAAACATAAATCGCGAAAATAGTAGGCTGACGTATCCCAATTGACCCCAAAAAATGATATTCCCTGCGTGTAAAGTTCAGCCCATGTCTGGTAATCGACTGCCGCTTGGGGCAAATTGCCCAAACGTTGTGCCTGCGCCAAATAATACATTCCCAGCTCCACGCGCTCACCGGAAATGAGATCAAGACCGTAATTCAGGTAGACATCATAGAGAAGCTGGTCAGTTTCTTCTCGTTCGAAGCTGGGGAACTGCTGCTGAAAGGCCTGCAGCGCAGGCAGGGCTTCTTCCCAAAACTTGGTGGCTACCAGACGGCGAATGCGCAGCAGTTCATCATTTGGGCTGCCAATCGTGCCGGGGGTAGCGGTTGGCAGGCGCGTTGCGGCTGGCGTGACGGTCACGGCCGTAACCGGCGTTGGTTCTGGTGTTCTTCCAATGCCCGACATGGCTTGCGTTTGTAGCGATTGCGCCTTGGCCGAATTGGGTTCTCGCTCAAGGACCCATTCCAGCCGGGTTAGAGCCAACCCGTAATTGGCCTGGGCGATGTCCGTTTCCGCCAGCGCAATTTGCCGGTCGAGCTGTTCCAGCTGTTTGTCTTGAAGTTGCTGCTGGCCGCTTTGCCACCCCAAAAAAGCAATGAGCAAAAACCAACCAACCATCACTGAAAAAATGATCAGCAATAGGCCGGCTAACCGGACTGGACGCCGCTTTTTCTCGGGTGGGGTGGGAGATTGTTTGGTCGGTTCGTTACCTTGAGACAATGCATTGCTCATGCGTTTAAGTATACCTTAATTGGCTATCATGTCCCGATATAGTGACGCCGTTTGGTCGGCGATTTGGCTTTGGGTGTATTGCGCCAGCACCCGCAAACGGCCGTTTCTACCCAGGTCGTCACGCAATGTTTCAGACTGCATCAGTCGGCATAGCTGTTGATTTAAGGCGGTCTCATCTCCCTCACTAAATATTAATCCTGCGTCGCCAATCACGTTGGGAATCTCGCCACTATTCGAGCCCACCACCGCGACCTCGCACGCCATTGCCTCGATAAGCACGCGACCAAACTGCTCTTTCCAGTTGGGCAAGGTGCGCGACGCCAGGACCAGCGCATCCAGCTGCTGCAAGTAAGCGGGCATTTGCGCTGAGGTTACCACGCCATCAAACTGTACCCGGTCTCGAATGCCTAATTCCTGAGCAAGCTGTTCAAGAAACGGCCGTTCTGGCCCCTCTCCGGCAATATGCAGCCGCCACACGCCGGGTAACGTGACCGCTGCTCGCAGCAGCACATCCACCCCCTTTTCTGCTACCAGCCGTCGATTGGCCGAGCCAATGACAAAGCCTCGCCCCCGATCCCGTTGCACAGGTGGCTGAAACAGCTCGGCATCTACACCAAATTGGGGGATTACCTGCGCTGGGCCACGATACCCCTTTTGCCGCCACACGTCCAAGGCGTCCTGGTTGCCCATAATGGCATAGTCGCTTTGGGCCAGCACCTGCTTTTCTAGCAGATTAAAAGGAAATGGATAGGTGCGCCGCAAATTTTGCCAGGAAAAAAAGAGCGTTTTGGCGGCCACACGTCGCGCCTGGCGCATGGCCAGCCAGGTGGCCAGGTTATACGGCTCCTCATCAATGTGCACGACGTCGGGGCGCAAGGTGGCCAGCCGCTGCTTCAGTTTGGGAAAGTAGTAGGTGTGGAATTGGCCATTAAAGCGAATGGGATCAACCAGCAAGCGATAGCCGTTGGTATAGGCGCGCTCCAGCGTCACCGGGCCAGATGGATCGTACCAAACGGGCGGAACAATTACGGTCAGATCAATGTCGTCGTGCCGGGCGATGGCTTCTAGTTTGGTCTGATACGATCCTACCAAACATGCTTTTGAGAGCATTAAAACTTTCATTCTTTCCTTGGTTAAGAATTTTTACCACAGAGGATACAGGGAGCGCAGAGGATTTTTGTTTTACTTCACGTTCTCTGCGCCAATCAAAAAAACCGCCTGTGAATAACCGATTTTGTCTCTTGGAAATCCCTTTTTGCTCCCATTGTGCTGGTTGACGCAAGGGGCTATTTTGCTATACTTGCCACGTTTTGACAAACAGGTAGCCTATGGAAACCACCCATAAAAATCAGCGGAGCCCATCCACTTTTGGATGGGCTTTATTACTCCTGGCACTGGCAACGGCCGTTTTCCTGCGCTTTACCAATTTAGGAAGTTGGCCACCAGGCCTGTACCGGGACGAAGCGTTCAACGGGCTGGATGCATTGCGCTTGCTGGATGGGAAGCTAACCGTTTTTTTTACAGCCAACAATGGGCGTGAGCCACTCTATATTTATCTCACTGCGCTGGCTGTCGGCCTGTTTGGCCGCACCGTTTTGGCCGTGCGATTGGCTGCTGCCGTGGTAGGGAGCCTCACCACATGGCTGGTCTATCAGTTGGGGCGGAGCTGGTTTAACTGGCGGGTTGGTCTCCTGGCAGCCTGGCTTTGGGCAATTACGCTCTGGCCGGTTCATTTAAGCCGGGTGGGGCTGCGCACTATCTTGTTGCCAGCCGCATTGGGGCTCGCTTTTTTATTGGGGACAGAGGCGTATCGTCGGGATCAGCCCCGCTGGTGGTTGGCGGCGGGCTTGGCGTACGGGTTGGGTTTTTATACCTACCTGGCGATTCGGTTTTCGCCCCTGCTGCTGCTGGTTGTGGGGCTGTTCCTGCTGTGGCGCGGCTCATACCGCCGACTGCGGCGTGGCGCGGGCTGGTTTGTGGCGGGCACGGCCGTTGCGCTTCTTCCCCTCGCCGTTTTCTACCTGCAAACGCCCGACTTATTGCTGGGGCGCACCGGGCAGGTTTCAATTCTCAACCCAGCCATCAATGGGGGTGATTTCTGGGGAACGCTGGCGCGCCAACTTGGTCAGGCGCTGGGGCTGTTTGTCTGGCGCGGCGACACCATTTTGCGCCATAATCCTGCCGGACGGCCGTTATTCGACTGGCTCATGGCAGGGCCATTTTTGTTAGGGCTGGCTTACTGCCTGCGCCACTGGCGCAAACCCGCCGTTGCTATCCTGTTATCGTGGACGGTTGTAATGCTTGGCCCCACTATTTTGGCTGAGGATGCCCCTCATTTTTTGCGTGCGGTGGGTATTTTGCCCGCTGCCATTTTTTTGCCCGCGCTGGGACTTCATTGGCTATGGCAATGGCCGCAGCCATTGCCGCGTCTGCCGCAGGCGTTCCGCAGCGGCGTGGTTGCGCTGATTATTGGTGGCAGTTTGC
>CBDUOF010000052.1:0-18316 GCA_965368765.1 uncultured Anaerolineae bacterium
AATTCGCAGCCACGCCGTCACATATACAACCAGAATACCCAGCCCAACTGCCACCTCTGCCCGGCCGGGCCGCTGGCGAATAAACAGCACTGCAATTACGACCAAAATCACAAACAGCGCAAAAACGAGGTTGTCCCTAAGCGCGCTGCGTTCACGTAGTGCCGCAGCCAGGACGGGCGCCTGGCCGAGCGTGGCGTAAATTGCCGCCAACACCACAGCAAGCCACAGCCAAAGCCGCCGCTCCCGTCCCGAGCTAAAAAACGTCATGAAAGCAACTTTTGCAACTTTTGCAACTTTATCACCTGGTACATGATAAATCAGTCAGGTCCGATTTCCCGGCCCCCTTATTCCGCGCTGAATTCGTCGTCACTGCCCGTATCATACAGCGATGCCTCCGCGCCAATCATCTGGCGCATAAACTCATTCCCTTTGGGCATGAGCGTAATGTTTGTATTGTCCCGCAGCATGTTCTCCGTTTCCAGAATTTCAAACATCGCCTGGGCCACTTCCGGATCGGCGCTGATCTTGTTCAAAGCTTCCCCCACAATTCGCGGCCGCATCGCCTGCGCCTTGGCAAACTCAATCGCCGCCCGACGCTCGGCCGAATTGGTGATAATGCTCACCCGATTGGTGCCATCCTGTCGAATCGCCGAAGTCACCTGACGCAGCCGATTGACGACTTTTTCTTCAATTTGCTGAATCATCGCCCGGTCACGGAAATGCACCTTACGAATATAAACAGAGCCAAGCCGATAGCCCCATTCCTCTGACTTTGGCGACACTTCCGACCGAACTGCCCGGCTCATTGTGTGGCGCGTTTCCAGCATGCCATCCAGCGGCATATTGCTCAGCGTGCGCACCGTCGCGTTGCTTACGTTGGCTGCCAGCGAGCCACCCGGATCGCTGTTCTTAAAGAGATACGAGACCGGATCGCTAATCTTCATTTCGTACCAAATGCCGATGCCCATTGGAGCACCTTCTTCGGAGTTGACGGGCAGGCTGCGCAAATAACGCTGGTCGATGCGCATATCCAGCACATGCCGCTTGCCCAGGGTATTTACCAGGAGGGCACTTGGCCCCATCTTTAGCCAAAGCCAGTACAGCCCGGGCTCATCCAGAATACCGACCACATTGCCAAAAAGAGTGTAAACGTGGGATGTACCTTCCTTCACAATTGCGTACACGCCGAATAAGCGCAAAAAGAAGCGGACAATGGGCTCAGCGATTAAAAAGAAGATGAAAAAGCCAAAGGCTGTGGGGAAGATTAAAAGGAAATCACTCATTTTTCCACCTCTAAAATGACGTTCTTGGCCTTGGTGTAAAGCGTAAGCCGCACGTTGCGCAGGTAGGCTTGCAGTGCCGCTGGTCCATTATTTTTGATCATACTTAGCTGTTCGGCCAACGATTGCAGCGGCTCCACTTCTGCCTGGGCACGCAGGGTTTCAATTTCTACGGCTCGTTTAGATTGCACAATCGTTTGGTCGGCCTGGGCTTTTGCCAGGCTGATGTCTGAGGAGACTTCGTTGTGGGCCGTGTTGATGGCTGCCAGGGCCGATTCCACCTCCTGCGGCGGGTCAATGCCGGTGATAAGGGAAGCATCCAGATCGACACCGTAGCGGGCAGCAGCTGAGGCGCATTCCTGCTCCATGAAGGTATTGATTTCGTTCAGGTTTTTGCGTAGATCGTTGATGGAGACACCACCTATCAACCCTGCATCCAGCTCCACATCGTCTTCTTCAACATCCAGCAGGTTACCTTGAGATTCAAAGCTGGCAATGCGCTGGCGCAGGATGGCGATGAAGTAACCCATCACATGTACGACCGGATTTTTGACGCCAAAAAGATAGGCATATAGGTTGCGCTCGCTGGGCTGGTAGCGAATTTGCCCGGTCAGACCAATGTTGAGCTGATCCTTGGTGACGGCATCGAGCTCGGTGCCGTTGTGGTTGGCGGTGGGGGTTTCTAGATCCAGGGCCATGTTGATTGTTTCGGTCGCCACGGAAATTTTGTGGACCTTTTCCCAGGGCCAGCGAAAGTAGGGGCCGCCTGGTTTGATCACTTCGACGAGTGGGTAAATGTAGCGCTCTTTGTCTTTTTCATTGAGCGCATCGGCGATGGGATCGTCTAGCGTGGTGCCTTTGCCCAAACGGACAGCACGGCCGAATCTGGTTTTAACAGCGCGTTCGTTCTGATCGACCGTGTAGAAGCCGAAGATGACATAGCGCAGGAAAAACCAGCCAAGAAAGCCGAGAATAAAGGCGGGAATGATCACATTCATACTGTAATTCTCCTGTTTAGCGTTGGTTGTTCGTTATCAAAAAGCTGGATACATCATAAATGATTTTAAGTGCCGGGGGAAGTGGCAGACGAGGGGATTTGAGACGGGTGATTGACAATTGAGGGGTAATAAACAGACTTTCTCTCTGCTAAGCGCCAGTAAAAATGAGGTCTGGGGTGAGTTCTTCAACGGCCGTACAGCCACATTGGGCCATGACGTTGCGCAGTTCGGTGTGCAGGATTTGCAGGATATGCTGCACACCGGCTTCCCCATTGACGGCAAGGCCCCACAGCGGAGCGCGTCCCAGGGCCACGGCGTTGGCACCGAGCGCCAGCGCCTTCAGCACGTCGCTGCCGCGCCGGATACCGCCGTCCAGGATAAGCTCAACTTTGTCGCCGACTGCCTGGGAAATGGCCGGCAATGCTTCAATGGGGGTAACGGCCGTATCCAGCTGTCTTCCCCCATGATTAGAAACCATAATCCCCGCAACGCCCGCTTCGGCAGCCAGTTGGGCATCATCAGGGCGCAAAATCCCCTTGACCCAAATAGGCAAATCAGTAATTGAGCGTACCCAATCGATATCTTCCCAGGTGAGGCTGGGGTCGAAGTTTTCCTCCACCAGCTTGAGCAAGGTGCTGTTGTCACGCGGTTTGTTGGGGCGGCTCAGGTTGGGGATGGGCATTTCAACCGGGATGCTGAAGTTGATCCGTTTGAGGTTTTCACGCAGCCCCTGGACCGGCACATCGACGGTGATGACCAACGCTTTGCAGCCTGCGGCGGCGGCGCGCTGAACAATCTCTTTGCTCCAGGCCCGATCCCGAAAAATATAGAGCTGAAACCAGACGGGATGGCCAACGGCCGTTACCTCTTCAACAGCTACGGAAGCCAGGGTGCTAAGAATCTGCGTCAGGCCAAAGTGGTGTGCCGCCCGCGCTGTGGCGAGTTCGCCATCGGGGTGGCCCAGTTTGTGCATGGCGGCGGGGGCAATTAGGAGGGGAGACGGCCGTTTCACCCCCATGATTTCTGTTTGCAACGAAATGTTCCGCACATCGCGAAAAATGCGCGGCAGCAGCTTCAGGCGATCAAACACGGCCCGATTTTCTTGCAGCGTCAAATTGTCCGCCACGCCCCCAGCATAATATTCATGATAAGCCGAAGGCATTGTTTCAGCAGCGGCTCGTTCGTAATCGTAAACGTTGAGTAGGTTCATATCGAGTTCCGCCTGACGCAGCTAGTTGCTGCGAAGGGTATTTTTTCCGCATTCTGTATTTTATAGTTGCTTGATCGCTTGCAGGATGCTCTGTTTGTTGTGCAGCTCCCAATCATCCGCCGTGAAGCGGTAGTAGATGACGCCGTTGACTGGGATGAGGGCTTCCTCATTGTAGGCCTTAAAGTGGGCTGCAGAGCGGCGCACCCATTCGGCGCCCTGATTGTGCTGCCAGCCCAACGTACGGCCGTCGTTGTGCCGCTGCGGATTGACTTCTGTGGCAATAATCGGCAGCGTCCAGAATCGCTCCGGCATCGCGTCCAGCAGCGGTTGGTAAGACTTCAGGTGTAAAAATTGCCAGCGCAGCGGATCATCACTGAACTTGGCATCGCTGTCCACATGGTTGGGATTGCTGTCCTGCGTTTTGGGATGCACCGTGATGAAATCGGTGCCTAGCAGATTGTTGAGCACCCGCACCCAGTAGTCACGACTGTCGCTACCGGGGCCAAAGTAGGGATCGATGGCCTGTACGCCAAGGCGCACCCCGGCAGGCTTGCGCTGCCACACATCGTTGTAGGCGCGGGCATAAACTTCCGGGGTGATGGGCGTACCGTTTACGCCGCCGGGGAACTCTTGCGGATTGTTGGTCTCGTTGCCAAAGATGAAGCCCCAGACGCCTTTGCTGCGCCGCATCGTCTCTACGCAGGCATCCAGATAGCGCTGATAATCGGGTGACGCAGGTGCGGGCTGGTTGCCTTGCGGATGAAAACCGAAGTTGAGCCGGATGAGCATCTTGATGCCCGCTTGCTCCAGATGGGTCATGTTTTGTGGGGCGGAGTTGGTACCCAGGGCAATGGCGTGAATCGACCAGCCTTTCATCCCGTTTTGCTTCATCCAGTTGGCGCCGTCTTCATTGTGAATGCCAAATTCAACGGCCGTATCCACCCGACGAATGGCGCTTTGCGGTACCCCAACCGGATAGTAATTGTCTCGCTTGCTGCCCAACAGCCGCAGCATGGTGCCATTCTTCACCCGGCCTAACCGCTCCTGAAACGAGCCGGGGGCAGCGCGTAGATTAATGAAGTTTGTCTGGACACGGGCCACCATGCCGGCCGTTTGCAAACTGCTGGCAAACGCCCAACCAGAAACCAGATCGCCCGTTGGGGCCGCCCAGCCCGCCTGCAAATGCTTCAAATAGGGCTCCGGGTCGATGAGGTCGAATGGCTGTGGCGTTTCCTTCCGTTTGGAGGCGCCATCGAGGTAGAGGCTGAGGTGCAGATGGCTGCCCAAATGGGGCTGGGCCGCAGTCGGTTTGGGGATAACGTTGCCCGTGCTGTCGGCTCGGCCAATGAGCTGGCCGCCCTGCACAAAATCATTCACCTTGACAAACGACTCTTTAAGATGGGCGTAGGCCGTTCGGTAGCCGTCCTGATGTTGAATGTAAACGGCCGTGCCATAGGGATGCTCCTTGTCCTGGTTGGCATCCCGCACCAGATACACCATGCCGCTGGCCACGGCAAACACCTTCGAATCAAACGGAGCGACGATATCCAGCCCTTCATGCCCAACCAGAGGGGAGCCATAGTTCTGCGGATTCATCAGAAACCGTTGGGTAATGCTGGCATGTTCGGTTGGCCAATGGGTAAAAACAAAGTTAGATCCGTCCACGGATTCCGGGACAACAAAGCGCTGCGACTCAAAGCGGATGCCCCGCTCTCGCAGCCAGGCAACAATATCGCCAGACCAGCGCTCGCCAGACCAGACGACCACTTTGCTGTTGTCGTCACCGGCAAACATCAGGGCATGGGCAGCGTCGGCGCTGTAGGTGAAGGCAGACAAGGTGGGATGCAGCATGGCGGTGACTTGTTTCAGTTCCGGCAAGGTGGTGTCTTGAGGCAGCAGATGAATGGTGTGTTGAATGCGCTCCGGCACGGTGCGGCTGCCGGGTTGGCTGACGTGCCCCGTTAGGTCACTGCCATTAAAACTACGCGCCTGGGTGGCAATGCCTCGCTGATGCAGCCAGGCAAAAATGTCTCCGTTCCAGCGTTCGCCGGCCCAGGCAACCACCACGCTGTCTTCGTTGCCGGCATGCGCAATAGCCTGAGCAGCATCGGCGCTGTAGGTGAAGGCCGAGCGACTGGGATGCAGCAAAGCGACAACATGATCGAGCTCCGTTAGGGTGGTGGCCTGAGGCAGCAAATGAATGGTGTGTTGAATTCGGGAAGGCAAGGTCACTGTCATGGGCTTCTCCTGGGCAACTCAATTGTCGATCTTCTTGTGGACGTGAAGCTGTGATGATAGCAGAAACGGCCGTTGCGCCAAAAGGTTTGGGGTCAGTTTATCGCTTGAAAGAAGCAGAACTGTGCGATGTCAGCTGACCCTGCATTGACGCCCCCACCTGCTTTTGTATAATCAGCTGCATAATAAAATATTTACCTTCGGGGCAGGGTGAGACGTATTTTCTAAATACGTTCAATTCCCGACCGGCGGTGAGGCCTGCGCAGGCCAAGCCCGCGAACGGCGATTTGTCAATCGCTGTTGATCTGGTGAGACTCCAGAGCCGACAGTATAGTCTGGATGGGAGAAGGTGAACGAAACGCCGTGCGTTTTGTTTCTTGTGGCGTGCTAAGCCATGCCATCGCTGATCTGCCCTACATTTAATGTGGGGCTTTTTGTTGCGATGGTGTTTGGAATGGGACTTCAATGCGACAGCAATCTGTTTCCAATTCCTTGGCAGTTGCTAGCCACCGACGGCATCCACCCTGCCGGCACTTCGTTTTACGTCGCCTCTTCCCTGGCTCCGAAACAAAGATTGTGAGGTTTTGTATGGATTGGTTGCGTCGGCAGCCCGCCTCTTTGACGATTTCTACCTCGTTTGGGCTGCTGCTATTGCTGTGGCAGGCTGTGGTGCTGTTGGGTGCCTACGACAAATTTATCTTGCCTGGCCCTTTGGATGTGGCTCGGCAGCTGGGCGTGGTGCTGGCAGACGGCCGTTTGCTGCGCCACAGCCTGATTACCGTCAGCGAACTTATTCCGGGGTTGCTGATTGGCTCGCTGATTGCCCTGCCTCTGGGGTATCTGCTGGCCAAATCGCCCTTGGCTGAGCGGCTCATTTCCCCCTACCTCATCGCGTCCCAGGCAATCCCGGTGATTGCCATTGCCCCTTTGCTCACCATCTGGATTAGCTCAACTTATTGGGCGCGGGTATTGGTGGCTGTCCTGGTCGTCTTTTTCCCTGTGCTCATCAACATTATTGCCGGACTGCGCTCTGTGCCGCGTGAATTATATGAATTGATGGCCTCCTTGCAGGCAACACGCTGGCAGGTTTTCCGTAAGTTGGAATGGCCCGCGGCCCTGCCAATTGTGCTGGCTGGCCTAAAGTTGGGCGCCACGTTGAGTGTTATTGGGGCCCTGGTGGGTGAATTTGTCCAGCCCAAAACCGAAGGCCTGGGCTATTTACTCATTACCGCCCGTTACCAGTTCAAAACGGACCTGGTGTTTGTGGTGCTGTTTACCCTGGCAACCATCGCCCTCAGCCTCTACGGCCTTGTTTCTCTGGCCGAAAAGCGACTGCTGCGCTGGCAAATGAGCCAGTAACGGTATGACGAGTGGCTGAGGGTCCGTAGCTGGGATCAATCCAGGCAGACAACCAGCCAAAAGGAATAGAAATGAACAATAAACGATTAAAACTAGTAGCCTTTTTGTTGCTGCTGCTCTTGTTTGTGGCTTGCGGCGCCACTGAAACGGCCGAATCAGACCTGATGCCGCTTCGCCTGCCTATGGGCTTTGTTGCCGATCCGCAGTATGCGCCTTTTTATGTGGCAATGGAGAAAGGATATTTTACCGACGCTGGCTTTGCGGTTGAATTTGATTATGGTTTTGAGACCGACGGCGTATCGTTGGTGGGCGCCAATGAGCTGCCCTTTGCCATTGTCAGCGGGGAACAGGTGCTGTTGGCTCGGGCGCAAAACGTGCCGGTACTGTATGTCATGGAATGGTTCCAGAAGTTTCCCATCGCGGTCATAAGCAAGGCCGAAGCCAATATTTTGAGACCGGAAGATTTACTCGGTCGATCCGTTGGATTGCCTGGCTTTTTTGGAGCAAGCTACGTGGGTTATCTTGGCCTGCTTTCGGCCAACGACCTGCAGCCTGAAGACGTAGATGCCAGTGACATTGGCTTTAACCAGGTAGAATCGCTGCTGAGTGACCAGGCCGAAGCGGTGGTTGGCTACGCCAACAATGAGCCGGTTCAGCTGGCTGGGCGTGGCGTTGCCATTAACGTGATGCAGGTCTCTGACTACATCGATATGGTGGCCAACGGCATCATCACCAATGAAACAATCGCTGCGGAGGATCCAGCTATGGTAGAGCGGTTTGTGGGTGCCATTTTGCGCGGGTTGGCCGACACCCTGGCTGACCCGGATGCCGCGTTTGAAATTAGTAAGAACTTTGTGGAGGGATTGGAAGACGGCCGTAAACCGGTCCTAGAAGCCTCCTTGCCCCTTTGGCAGGCCGATACGCTGGGCTTGTCTGAACTGGTGTCGTGGCAAAATACCCAGGAAGTTTTGCTACAGGCGGGATTGCTAGACGCACCGCTGGCTGATTTGGAGCAGGCGTTTAGTAATCAGTTTGTCTTGGCAAACGAATAGGAGGTCGGTTGGTAACTGGGGAAGTGCGTAATTCATGCTGATTCTCAATTATCCACTTACCCACTGACTCACGTATGTCTTCAAAACCATTTCTGACCGTAACAAATGTAAGTCACGTCTTTGGCGCCAAGCAAAAAGTATTGGCCAATTTATCTTTTTCCCTGCCAGTGCATGGATTCACCGTGCTGGTCGGGCCGTCGGGTGTTGGAAAATCGACGCTGATTCGTCTGCTGGCTGGCTTATTACGGCCGTCTTCTGGCGAAATTCAAATCAGCCATCAATCGAACGTGCAGCCGCCCTCCATCGGGCTTATGTTTCAGCAAGATAATCTGATGCCCTGGCGCACAGCGTACGAGAACGTGCGCCTGCCCCTGGAAATTCAAGGGACGGCGTCTGCCGAAGCAGATGAATCTGTGCGAGAGCTGTTGGCCCTGGTGGGGTTGGCTGGGAAGGAACAGAGCTACCCGGCGCAGCTTTCCGGCGGGATGGCGCAGCGGGTGGCGTTGGCCCGCGCACTGGTACATCGGCCGTCGCTGCTGCTGCTCGATGAGCCATTTGGTGCGTTGGATGCCCTGACGCGAGAGCGTCTGGGGCAGGAGTTGTTGCGCATTTGGGCAGCGCGGCCCGTCACGGTCTTTATGGTGACGCACAGTATTCACGAAGCGGTGCTGCTGGCCGATGAAGTGATGGTGATGGGGGGACAGCCCGCCATTCTCACTGAGCGAATTCCAATTGACTTGCCGCGTCCTCGCTCGATTGAAATGCAGGCGCTGGCAGAATTTCAAAGCTGCGCCAATGCCGTGCGGCGGGCCATTGAAGCCATAAAAAATGGAGATTAGCGATTGGGGTCGCTAATCTCCATTTTCACATTGTTATTCGAGCCGGAACTTAATCTTGAGAAACGGCCGTTTCTGTTTGCACAGCAGCGCTGCGTCGCTGCCAGCGTCGCCAGATAAAGCGGCTCACCAGCCACAGGGGAATCCCGATGACGAGCAGCAGAGGCAGCAAGTAAACAGCAAACCAGATACCAAACTCAGCCACGCCTTGCAGTGCCTCGACCAAAGAATCAATCGCGTTGCGGAAAACCCGCGCTGGTCGCCAGCCAACAGCCTCGATAGGTTGAGAAACAATATCTGGCGTGAGGTCAACCGTAATGGTGGAGAAGGAAGCGGATTGGCTTAGATATTGCAGTCGCCCCTTCATCGCTTCGATATCGCTTTCCAGGCGGCTCAATTCTTGATTCACAGCCAGGGCCTCTTCCACTGTTTTGGTCTCGTCGAGGAAGCCACGGACGCGTTCGGCCGTTGCTTCTAAATTCTCCAGCCGGGCAGACAAATCGACAAACTCTTCAGTGACGTCCTGACCGGAGGTGCTTTCGTTGCGAACCTCAACCGCCATACCGCGCAGCGCTTCCAGGGCGCTGTTGAAGCCGGAGGAAGGCACGCGAATGGTGATATTGCCTGTTTTGGCAGTTTCGTTGTATTGGAAGAGTGCACTGTTGACGACCCAGCCGCCATTTTCCTCAGCCATGTTGCTGATGGTTGCCATGGCTTCTTCGGTGTTGGCCACAAGGAGGCTCATGTTGGCCGTGCGTATGATGAGTCGTTCCTGGGCTATCTGAATGTTGACGTCTTGGCCAGCGGTGCTTACGCCAAAGCTACCGTCTGAAGCGGCGATGTCTGCTTCCCGCATCGCTTCTTCTTCCATCACCTCGAAGTCACTAGTGTCGTAAGCGGCCATGTCCCCACTCAACGGTTCTGCGGCAGGCGCCAGGATGGAACTGCTTTCCGACTGGGCAGCGTTGCTGCAGGCTGCCAGAATTAACAAGAATAGTGCGGCTATGATGATAGAAAACTTTTTACGGGTCATGTTCGTGCTCTCCTGAATTAGATTAAGATATGCTTCTAGAGAGTAAAACGAAGGTGGATATGAAAAGGTTCCCCGAGGTTGAATCTGACATTTAAACGCCGTAAGCCAATCGATTTACCAGTCGTTTAGGCATCCCGCACTTTTCCATCTGTTCCTGGACTTCGCGAATGGGGTAAGCAACACGTTGATAAGTCCAGATCATCGACTCGGTATCCAGCAAGGCATAAGCGGCTCTTGGGTCAGAGTCGCGAGGCTGCCCCACACTGCCAGGATTGATGATGAGTCTTTCAGGGCCAAGCGCGAACGCTTCTCGTCCATCGCCATAATTTGGCGGGCGGACATTTACTCTGCGATAGCCATTAAGCTGTTCTTCAAAAATGACGGGAACATGTGTGTGGCCCACCAGACAAAAATCGGTTTCAAACCAGTTGAAGTTTTCAGACGCGGTCATCGGGTCTAAAATATATTCCCAAACGGGATAGCGCGGGCTGGCGTGAGCCAGAGTAAATGCGCCTTCAACTTGCTTGGAGGGGAGGCTTTGCAGGTAGCTGCGGGTTTCTTCGCTAATTGCTTCCTGAGTCCAGGTGATGGCATATTTGGCTTCTCGATTGAAGGATTTGATGTCTAATTTACCTAAAACGGCCTGGTCGTGGTTGCCAGAGAGGGCAATGTGGTCATGATTTTGCAGTTCCTGAACACATTCATTTGGGTTTGGCCCATAACCAACCAAATCACCCAGGAACCAGATGATGTCCCACTGATCACGGGCATGGTCAAGAACGGCTTGAAAAGCATTTAGGTTGGCATGAATATCTGAGATTATGAGAATTCGCATGTAAGGTTTGCTCGAATATTTTTTTGGCCTCAAACAAGGCCCCGTTTATGATACCATGATCATCAGGAGAGGGTATAATAAACCAGCCGTGAATTTGTACATTAGGTGACTAAATGGCTATATTAGATCGCTGGACCATTGATTTTGTAAGCAGCAGTGTGGAACAGACAACGCGCCTCGGGGTGCGGTTAGGTGAATTACTGCGCCTACATGATTGTATTTGCCTGGCTGGTGAGTTGGGTGCGGGCAAGACGGCACTGGCACGCGGCATCGGCCGGGGCTGGGGAACGGGCTTACGAGTGACAAGCCCTACCTTTACATTGGTGAATGAGTATCCCCGGCTGGCAGACGGCCGTATCCTGTACCATATTGATTGCTACCGCCTGGAAAAAACGGCCGATCAGCAGTCAGCGGGGCTGGAAGATGTGCTGGATGGGACTGGGGCTGTGATGATTGAATGGCCAGAGCGCATTGAAGCGATGCTGCCAGCAGACAGGCTGTGGATTGCCATGAGTTATGTGAGCGAAACGCGACGTAAGCTGCGCATCACCGCAACGGCCGAGCGGTCAGCAGAGCTGTTGGAAGGGTTTAAAAAGAGTGCGTTTGGCGTTTAGGCCAGACACAGTTCGATGGTGGAAGAAGAACAAGCTGAGGCAACTTGCCCGGCGCGGTTCAGACAAAACAGGCACTTTGCGCCGCTTAAGAATTAGGATAGATAATGATTTTAGCAATTGATACGGCCACGCGCTGGCTGGGAATGGCACTGCACGACGGAACGGCCGTTTTGGCCGAGGTGGGTTGGCGCTGTCTCAATAATCATACGATAGAACTCACCCCGAGCTTGCAGGTGATGATGCAGCGGGCCAACATCTCGGCGGCAGATTTGGATGGCATTGCTGTGGCTATTGGCCCTGGTTCTTACACGGGGTTGCGGGTGGGGCTGGCGTTGGCCAAGGGCTTGGCGTTGGCCAACCAGACACCGCTGTTGGGCATCTCCACGCTGGATATTGTGGCGGCAGCCTTTGGCCCGTTTCCAGGGCAGCTCATCGTTGTGGCAGAGGCTGGCCGCACACGTATTTGTGCAGCGCCGTATGAATGGGAAAACGGCCGTGGCTGGCAAACCAGCGTAAGGCCGACTATTGAGAGCTGGGCTGGGTTGTTGTCTCAGATAGAAGGGCGCGTCACTTTTGCCGGGGAAATTACGGCGCAAGCGGCCAAGCAGATTAAGAGTGCCGACAAAACGTTCCAAATTGCGCTGCCGGCAACGGCCGTTCGGCGAGCAGGCTATTTGGCAGAGTTAGGTTGGCGCCGTCTGCGAGCAAATGATGTGGACGACGCCCAAACGTTAGCGCCCATCTATTTACGCGATCCCGCTGGCAACTAATCCCCAAGAACGTGTCATGTTAATCCCCCCCAAACCATATGTATTGCGCGCCATGACAGCAGCAGATATACCCGGCGTCCGGCAGGTCGATCGGCTTTCATTTCCGACGCCAGCGCGCTTGGGCTTATTCGAGCATGAGCTTGAGCAAAACAATATTGCCCATTATCAAGTTTTGGCAGTTGGTGAGGGCGATATTGTGGGCTTTGCTGGATTTTGGCTCATTGCCGATGAAATTCATATCAGCAGCATTGCCACGCAGCCAACGTTGCGCGGACAGGGCCTGGGAGAGCTGCTGTTTCTTAACTTGCTTTTCCAATCGTATGCTTATCCTGCCAATATGGTGACGCTGGAAGTACGGCGCAGCAACAGCGTGGCTCAGACCCTATACCGCAAATACCGTTTTGTCGAAGTTGGCTCCCGGCCACGCTACTATCGTGACACCGGGGAAGATGCCTTGCTGATGACTATGGCCTCGCTGAATGCCCACTACCGTCAATTTTTGGAAGAGAAGCGGGTTTTACTGTATCAGCGGCTGCAAAGTGAGGCTTAGTCCGCGGCAACCTGTATATTTTATTGATGCAATTATGCATTCAAACGTTATTGTTATGGCTAGTCCAGGTTAGGAAATTTCTATGAAACTATTGATTACGGGTGGAGCTGGATTTATTGGCTGCAACAGTGCGGATTATTTTTTGCAGCAGGGGCATGACGTGGTTGTATTTGATAATCTCTCGCGAAAAGGTGGCCCGGCAAATTTGGAATGGTTGCAGGCGCGGCATGGGGAACGGCTTCACTTTATTCTAGGCGATATTCGAGAGTACGATGCATTAGCCGCGGCTATGGGAGGTGTGGAGGCGGTGCTGCACCTGGCCAGTCAGGTTGCGGTAACGACCTCGGTGCAAAATCCGCGTGAGGATTTTGAGATTAACGCACTGGGCACGTTTAATGTGCTGGAAGCAGTACGCCAAGCATGTCCAGATGCGGCCGTTTTATATGCATCTACGAATAAGGTGTATGGCGGGATGGAAGGCGCAAAGGTTGAGCTGCAAAACGGCCGTTACGGCTATGCAGATTATGCTCATGGTATCCCGGAAACATACCCTCTCGATTTTCATTCGCCATATGGTTGTTCGAAAGGGGCGGGCGACCAATATATGCTCGATTATGCTCGTATTTATGGGCTCAAGACGCTGGTATTCAGGCAATCGTGCATTTATGGAGAACGCCAGTTTGGGATTGAAGACCAGGGCTGGGTGGCACACTTTGTCATTGCCACTATTATGAATCGTTCCATCACCATTTATGGGGATGGTAAACAGGTGCGCGATCTGCTGCATGTGCAGGATTTGGTGCGTGCCTATGAGTTGGGCATGCAAAACATCGATACCTTGCGAGGCCAAATGTTTAACATCGGCGGTGGCCCTGCTCATACCTTGTCCATTTGGACAGAGTTTGGTCCTTTGCTGGCTTCGCTGGCTGGGCATGAAGTGGCAGTGACCCGCTCCGCCTGGCGACCTGGCGACCAACGGGTGTTTGTTGCCGATATTCGCAAGGCTGCTTCCCAACTGGGATGGCAGCCCACGATTTCTCCGCGGCAGGGCATTGCCGATCTGTATCAATGGGTGTCTGCCAACCAGTCGCTTTTTCCATAGAAATTTGCCAAGCTGGCAATATTTCCTGCCCGTCACTGAACGTGAAGCGTCAGAGATAGAGCAGTGGCGTGCCGGTTATCGGCCCCTTCTGTTTACATAATCTTCAATTCGCTCGATTGAGTCTCTGCAACTCGTGCGTTCCAAACGTGAAAATTGCGCAAATAGTCACGCACTACCCCTTATTTCCCATTTTAGCCGAATAGGCATTGCGCTTACTATATAGCGCATGAACAAGCGACTAGAAGGTATCGAGCTATTAGATTATGTACTGCGCGTCAGTCGCCAAATGGCGGAATCTCATTCACTGGCTCCGCTGTTAGGCTACACCATCGACAAAGTGTTGACGTTGGTGGGGGCTGAGCGGGGCTACATTGTGCTACGGAATGAGGATGGCTCGATTGATTTCAAAATCAGGCGAGACAATGAAGGAAACGATTTGCCGGGAGCGACGGACGAGGTTAGTTACTCTATCCTGGAGCAAGTGGTGCAAAACGGCGAGTCGGTTGTGCTAAGTGATGCGATGCAGGATCCGCATTTTGGCCATGCCAGAAGCGTGATGGCCCTTCGACTCCGCTCGATTATGTGTGTGCCGCTCATTACGCGGAATCGAACGATTGGGGCAATTTATGTTGAGAATCGTTCGATACGCGGCCGTTTTCGTGAGTCTGATTTGGCACCGCTGCAGCTTTTTGCCAATCAGGCCGCAATTGCTATTGAGAATACGGAACTGATTGAGAATCTTAAAATTGCCAATGATGAGCTAACCGAGCTGGATGAATTGAAGAATAATTTTATTATTTTGATTTCACACGAGCTGAAGACGCCGTTAACGGCCGTTTCTACCAATGCTCAACTCATGAACATGATCATCGAAAAGGCCGGGCTGGTCGATGACCCAATGCTCAGCCGAACGGCCGCGAATTTGGATAGAGCCACTGACCGAATGCGCCATGTGATCGACGAGATTGTGCAAATTTTCCGCATTGCTTCCGGGCAGCTGGAGCTAAACTTTCAGGAAACTCGTTTGCATGATGTCATTCAACCCATTGTTGAGAACCTGGCCTCGGTTTGTGCTGAGCGCTGCCTCACGATTTCTGTGAATGACTTACGCTCAATGCCAATTGTCTCTGCCGATCCACGTAATTTAAAGAAAGTTTTCCAAAATATCATTGGCAATGCCGTAAAATACACGCCCAATGGTGGCAATATTGAGATTTCCGGCGTCTGCTTGGACACGGGGCAGATCGAAATTTTTGTGCAAGATTCGGGCATCGGGGTGCCGTTAGAGGAACAAAGTCGGGTGTTTGATATGTTCCATATGCTTGGATCGCTCAATACGCACTCAACCAGCAAGAGTGCCTTTCGGGGTGGTGGCTTTGGCCTGGGCCTGGCGATTGCCAGGGGTATCGTGGCGGCTCATCAAGGCGACATTCGCCTGGAAAGCAGTGGCTATGATGAAACGCTGCTCCCCGGTACCGTTTGTACCGTAACGCTGCCCTGTTTGGAGCCGGTTCCCGCAGAAGCAGCATAGCCTTTTAGGAATTGAATTTTGAAACGGCCGTTACCCGCGTAACGGCCGTTTTTTGTTTTATCGCGATATTGCCGCACGCTCGCGCCTCGCTACTTCGTTAGCCTCAATTTATTTTCAATCAAAACGTCACAATCAGTCATTTACCTGACGGGTCTGACTGTAAAAAATATGCGTCTGGGCAAGGCACCGGTTCGAATTGGACGTGGGCATAGTACATAGGTGCTATTACGGGTCGATCTGCTTAGCATGTAACAGTTTCTGCAAGTCGCGCTCTTTAATGTCTAAGAACGGACTGCCAGCGTTTGAGCCAACGCTGGCAAGCGTTTAAACAACTGAACAATCAGAGGAGCGTAGAACATGAATCAGGGAGCCAACCTTGTTCAACCTAAAAATCGCTATTTGATAACCCTGCTGCTGCTAATGTTGTTGGCTGCGATTGGGCCACAAATGGGTACCACGGCCGTTTCTGCGGAAACGGTCAATCTGGAAAAAATCGAACCGGCCCTGCAAACCATGCTGAGCGATCAGCCAGCGGCCATCTTTCCAGTCATTGTGCAAAAGGGCGGGCAGGGGACCCAGATTGAAGGACTTGTCACAGAGCTGGGCGGGAATCTCACCAAAGCGCTGCCCATTATTAATGGTTTTGCCGCGGAACTCTCTGGGGACATGATTGAGCAGTTAAGTATGCAATCCTCCGTGCAATACATTTCCCACGATACGGCCGTTCAATCCTCTTCCGCCAATACCTCCTACAACCGACTCAAAAACCCTGGTTTTGAATCAGGCACGATTGGCTGGAAGCTGGACGGATATGCCGCCATCAATGATTTTGCCTATGCGGGCAATAACGCCCTCGAACTGCGGGGCGCGGTGTTTCAGGGGGTAGAGGCTATTCCGGGGTATACCTATAACTTTAATCTTTGGGCCACCCGAGTGGGCGATCTTGGTGATGCCGGGATGACATTGTCTTTTTTCAACGAGTTTGGCGAGCTGCTGCTTGATAAACAAGTTCTCATCAGCAGCAAGAGCTATACCCAACATATTGTTGAGGTAGAAGCGCCGGAAACGGCCGTTCGCTTAGAAGTACGGGTTTGGGCAGAAGGCGATGCGGGCACATTGCTGATTGACGATGCTTTTCTCGGGTCAGATTATCCCGGCCTACTGCAAAACGCCGGCTTTGAGTCTGGCACGACTGGCTGGACTATTTTTGGAACACCTCGCGTTTCAGTAGATGCATTAACCGGCGACCAAGCGCTTAGATTAGGCAGCCTCTTTACATTTGATCGCGCAACGCAATACATTAATGCGACGCCCAATGAAAACTACGTGCTGCAAGGTTGGTATAAACGTGGACCAAACATTCAGTGGACCTATGCCTACATCTTGTTTTACGATCAAAACTGGAATGAAATTGCGGATGTCAGCGTGGATCTTTTGCCCTCAGGGGATGCCTACCAAAGCTTTGAGATGGCCGCTTCTGCACCCCCCAACACAGCGTACCTGGGCGTGCGCGTCGCCAAGTTCGGCAGCGATAAAGTCTTCCTGGATGATTTTAACCTAGAAATTATGCCCGAGATTGATGGTGAGAGCGCCAATATGCTGGACAACCCCGATTTTAATCAGGGAACCGTTTACTGGAACGGGCAAAGCACCGATTTAGCCCTGAGCATTTCTTCTGAGTCGCCCTTTGATTCGACGAGTCTTAAGGTGCCTGCCGGTGGAGAAGCATACCAATCCAGATTAGGCGCGGCAGGGCAACTGTATACGTTAAGCGGTTGGTACAAAACGGATGACACGATCTATTCCAACGTTATTATCATTCGGTTTACAGATGAAGCCGGGATGGTTTTGGCTGAAATTTGGGATCGCATTTACCCCGTCAATGCCGGGAACTGGACACCCTTTGTCGTCTCCAGCTTTGCCCCTACAGGAACTGTTGAAGTAACAACCATCGTACAGCCCTCGGCAAGCTTGTGTAGCAGCTGCGAATTCCTAGTTGATGCGCTTGCTCTGACGTCTGGCACGATCAACGTTCAGCCTAATGATTACCTGCAAACCACCGGGGTAGAGGCGTTGCATAGCCAGGGCCTGACAGGCTCGGGCGTGACCGTTGCTGTGGTTGATTCTGGTATCGACAGCCTGACCCTGGATAAAACGGTTGCTGCCTCTTACAACGCTGTGGGCGGTACGGCCGTGGATGAAAACGGTCACGGCACGTACATGGCTGGTTTAGCAGCCGGTGGCATTCTGGACAGTATGGGCTACCCGGTAGCTGTGGCGCCAGACGCAACGCTGATTGATGTGAAGGTGCTAAACGCTTTTGGCATGGGCACCTCGTCTCAGGTTATTGATGGCTTGAATTGGATTCTGCTCAACAAAGACGCGCACAATATTCAGGTCGTAAATTTGTCGCTGACCGGGCCAGTTTCCGGCCCTTACTGGCTGAATCCAATCAACCAGGCGGTTGAATCCCTTTGGGATGCCGGCATTGTGGTTGTGGCTGCAGCCGGGAATGTTGGTCCCACTGCTGGTTCCATCACCACGCCCGGCAACGATCCTTTTGTTATTACCGCTGGTGCTTTTACAGATAATTATTCACCTTATTTCCAGGGTGATGACTATATTCCACCGTTCAGCTCAGCCGGGCCGACTGAAATGGGCTTTGTGAAGCCAGACGTGGTGGCTCCAGGAGCTCATTTGCTTATGCGGGTGAATCCTACCAGCCAATACGGGGCATTTTATCCAGAACTATATGTTGGGGATGGCTGGTATTTGGGCTCAGGGACATCGGCGGCAACGGCCGTTACTTCCGGCGTTGTGGCGCTCATGTTGGAGAAGGATCCGAACCTGACGCCAAATGAAGTGAAACATCGCCTGCGGGCATCTGCTCAGCCTGCCTTGACGGACGAAG
>CBDUOF010000053.1:0-18303 GCA_965368765.1 uncultured Anaerolineae bacterium
CCGCGAAGGCGCGGTGGTTGATTTGGGTGCCAACATCAACACCGACCAGCTGGCCGCTGATTACAGTGACGCCTGGATTGATTTGGCAACGGTTGATGATCAGCTGTCTGGCGTGTTCTATCGCGCCAGCACCAAGAGCATTGTTTGGTATCCGGTGCAGGCGTTTGAAGATGCTGGCTATGAGATTCCAGAAACGTGGGATGAGCTGATTGCCTTGAGTGACCAAATTGTGGCCGACGGCGGCACCCCCTGGTGCGTCAGCATGGAGCACGGCGGCGTGACGGGTTGGGTCGCCACCGACTGGGTGGAAGATGTGCTGCTGCGCACCGCTCCGCCAGAAGTGTACGACCAGTGGGTCAACCATGAAATTCCGTTTAATGCGCCAGAAATCGTCAACGCGACCAACATCGTGGGCGACATCTGGTTTAACGAAGAGTACGTGTACGGCGGCACAACGGGCATCTTGACCATTTGGGTGGGCGATACGCAAACCCCAATGTTTGACGAAGCCGGGCCGCAATGCTGGATGCACCGTCAGGCGGGCTGGATTCCTGATTTCTGGCCAGAAGGCACGGAAGCAGGCGTCGATAGCTCCTTCTTCTACCTGCCCCCGATTGATGAGGCATACGGCCGTCCCGTGCTCGGTGGTGGTGATGTCTTTGCCGCCTTCAGCGACCGGCCCGAAGTCCTGGCCGTCATCGAATACCTGGCCACGGCTGACTCTGCCAAAGGCTGGATTGAAGCCGGTGGTTTCATCTCCCCCAACCGCAGCGTGCCCACCGATTGGTACGGCAGCTACGTGGATCAAGGGCAGGCAGACATTTTGCAAAATGCCACCACGCTGCGCTTTGACGCTTCCGATCTGATGCCCGCTGAAGTGGGTGCAGGCACCTTCTGGAGCGGCATGGTGGATTGGGTCAGCGGCACAGACACCGAAACCGTTCTGCAGCAGATTGAAGATAGCTGGCCAGAGAACTAGCAGCTTACAGATTGAATTAAAGGAGAGTAATTGAGTAATCTTGTAATTGGGTTATTGTCCAGTTACTGAATTACCCAATTACCTTCCTTCCCATCTTTACCCATTCAAAAAAATATACATTATTGCACACGTTTCTTTTTAGGAAGAAGGATAATCACATGGCTGGGCACCTTGTTTCACCGCCTCAACAGGAAGAAAACCAGCTTAATAATTTAGCGCGGGCTGGGTTGTCTATTGGGATCGCAACGGCCGTTTACATCATTCTGCGCTGGAGCATTGGCTTCATGAAGGATAAAGACGCACCCGAGCAGCTTTTGCTCCAGCTTTACACCCGGCTGGGGCTGGATTCCGCGCTGGCGACGTTACAAGAAAGTGGCTTGAACCCGCTGACGGGCAAGCTGATGATTACGGCCGTTGCCCTCGTCGTGGGCATCGGCGGCGTGTGGGTGCTGTTTTGGGTCGCTAATGATCTCATTGCGCGACTGCCGTTTGGGATTAGGGAACGGATACGGCCGTTCATCTTTGTCGGCCCCGCTATCTTGCTGCTGGCCACCTACCTCATCTACCCCGTCTTCAACACCGTCTACACCAGCTTCTCCGAAGACATTCTCAACATTCCAGAGATCGTGCCAGAGCAGTATTGGAGTTCAGACAGCATCGCCGCCGATTTAGTTGCCGGGGCTGAAGACCTCACCTTTAACCGCTATCTCATCGACACCGACCAGTTTGAGCTGGCCAGCGTGACCGCCAACGAGCGCACCATCTGGCTGCTGGTGCGCCCCAAAACCATCACCGATCCAGACACACAGGCCGAGCAGCGCGTCTTTGGCCTGACCGCTTTTGGGCTGCAAAATTACCAGTTCGCCTTTACCAGCCCCGACATGCGCATCGCCTTTCGCAATAATCTTCTCTGGCTTATCATTGGCACGGGCGGCAGTGTGGCCATTGGCCTGCTCATCGCGACGCTGGTTGATCGCGTCAAGCGAGAAGCGTTGGCCAAATCATTCATCTTTTTGCCCCTGGCCATCTCCTTTGTGGGTGCCAGCGTCATTTGGAAATTTGTCTATGCCTGGCAGCCAGGTGACCGCGCCCAAATAGGGTTGCTCAACGCGCTGATGACCAGCTTTGGCCTGGAACCTGTTCCCTGGCTCATCGAAACCAGCTTCAACACCTACGCCCTCATCATCATCATGGTCTGGCTGCAAACCGGCTTTGCCATGGTGGTGCTCTCGGCAGCATTAAAAGGCGTCTCCAGCGAAGTGATTGAAGCGGCGCGGATGGATGGTGCCACCGAATTTCAGATTTTCTTCCGCGTCATCATCCCCATGATTCAAGGGGCGATTATCACCGTTGGCACCACCATCTTTATTGCCATCCTTAAAGTGTTCGACATCGTTTTTGTGATGACCAGCGGCAAGTTTGATACGGAGGTGATTGCCAACCGCATGTTTGTAGAGATGTTTAACTTCCGCAACTTTGGCCGCGCCAGTTCGCTGGCCGTTATTTTGCTCATCGTCGTTGTGCCGATTATGGTGATCAACATCCGTAATTTGCGCCAACAGGGGATTAACCAATGAGTAGTTATTCACAAGCCAGACAAGACAATGCTGTTCAGAAGTTTTTACAAAAGGCACCGGTGCGAACGGCCGTTGTCATCATTTGTTTCTTATGGACATTGCCCACGGTCGGCATGTTTGTCAGCTCCTTCCGCACCGCCAACGAGATTCGCACCACAGGCTGGTGGACGGCACTCATTCACCCGTTTGAGATCAGCCAATGGACGCTGGAAAATTACGTCACCGTGCTTAACGCCGACGGCATGCTAAACGCCTTCATCAACAGCCTGATTATCACCATTCCGGCCACCGTCATTCCCATCACCCTGGCTGCGTTTGCCGCCTATGCGTTTGCCTGGATGCGCTTTCCGGGGCGAGATTGGCTGTTTGCTGTGGTGGTAGGATTGTTGGTCGTGCCGCTGCAAATGGCGCTCATCCCCGTGCTTCGTCTGTACACCGACTTGGAGCTGAACGGCACCTTTTTAGGTACCTGGCTGGCGCACACCGGCTTCGGCCTGCCGCTGGCGATCTACTTGCTCTACAGCTACATCTCGCAGCTTCCCACTGAGCTGTTTGAATCGGCCTTCATCGATGGTGCGTCTCACTTTACCGCTTTTACGCGGCTGGTTTTGCCGCTGTCTGTTCCCGCCATCGCCTCCTTTGCCATCTTCCAGTTTTTGTGGGTGTGGAACGATTTGCTGGTAGCGCTGGTCTTTCTGGGCACCAATCCCGATGTGGCCATCGTCACGGCGCGGTTGTCGGCAATGGTGGGCACGAAGGGGGAGGCGTGGCATTTGCTCACCGCCGGGGCGTTTTTGACAATGATTATTCCGCTGATTGTGTTCTTTTCCTTGCAGCGGTACTTTGTGCGCGGGCTTCTGGCTGGATCGGTTAAAGGCTAAAAAGATTGGACCAATTATAAAACTTGGTCCAATCTAAAAGTGGCAGATCGCTTATGAAAAACGAATTGGGTTTCAAGTTCATGCTGGCATTTGAAGGGTACGAAGTCCCTGAGCGGATTCGTACCTGGATTCGGCAAAGGAATCCAGCTGGATTTTCTATTTTTCGCCCTTTGAACGTGCAATCACCTGCGCAGGTGCGGGCACTCACGGCCGAATTGCAAGCCATCGCCGCCCAGGCCAACCAGCTACCGCTCATCATCGCCACGGATCAGGAAGGCGGGCAGCTCAATGCGTTGGGTGAAGAAACGACGCTTTTTCCCGGCAACATGGCGCTGGGCGCGACCCGTGACGCAGACTTGGCACGACAGGTCGGGCAGGCCATGGGGCGAGAACTGGCGGCATTGGGGATCAACGTGAATTATGCGCCCAACTGCGACATCAACAGTAATCCAAATAACCCTGCCTGTGGCGCACGCGCCTTTAGCGACGATCCCGCATTGGCAGCAGAAATGGCGGCGGCGTTTGTCGCCGGAATGCAGGCGGAAGGCGTGGCGGCGACGATTAAGCACTTCCCAGGCAAGGGTGAGGCCAAAGTGGATTCTCACTACACCATGCCACTCATTGATCACAGTCGGGAACGATTGGAAGCAGTAGAGCTACGGCCGTTCCGCGCCGCCATTCAAGCCGGAGCCAAGCTGGTGATGAGCGGTCACTTTGCTATCCCCGCCCTCACGGGCAGCCGGGAACTGCCCGCCACATTGGCCCGTAAGGTGATGCGTGACTTTGTGCGCGATGAGCTGGGCTTTGACGGCATCGTCATTACCGATGCGCTGGACATGGGCGCAATTTCGCAGGGGGCGGGGCAAATTGTGGACGTGATTACGGCCGTTCGTGCCGAGGTCGATTTGCTGCTCCTCACTAAAAGCGAAGAGGTTCAAGAACGACTTTACGCTGGACTACAATTGGCCTATTCTCGTGAGCTAATTGATGCCTCCCACCTGGAACCCTCTTTGGTGCGGATTATGGCATTGAAGCAGTGGGTAGCCGCCATGCCGCAGCCGTCGCTCGACGTGGTGGCCTGTGCTGAACATCAGCAGCTCGCCCAAACCGTGGCCAATCGGGCCGTCACGCTGGTGCGCAATGAGGCCGGGCTGCTCCCACTGCGGCTGGAACCCGACGCTCGCATTGCCGCTATCATGCCCCAGCCGAAAGATTTAACACCCGCCGACACGTCATCCTTTATTACGCCGACGCTGGCAACGGCCGTTCGCGCCCATCACCCAAACGTAGACGAATTTATCACCAGCCATCCACCCACCGAAGCTGAAATTGCCAGTTTGCGTGAGAAAGCCAGCGGCTACGATTGGCTCATCGTAGGCACGCTGAGCGCTTCGATGGATAAAATGCAGGCGGCGCTGGTAAATGAACTGCTGGGAACGGCCGTTCCCAGCATCACCGTCTCCCTGCGTACACCTTACGATCTCACGGTTTACCCGCAATCCCAAACCCACATTTGCACCTATTCCATTTTACCCATGGCCATGAATGCCCTGGCTGCCGCGCTGTTCGGCGCGATTCCGTTCCAGGGCAAGCTGCCCGTCCAGCTTGGCGATTTGTATGATTTTGGGCATGGGCTATCGGTAAACAGTGACCCGTAATCGGTGATTGGGGTCATCAGTTATCACCATTAGCCTGGGGCTTCAGCCCCGGGAGGTCGATATGATTTGTATTCAACACGCCACAGTTTATACGCCAAATGAGGTCATGACAGATGGCGCAGTTTTAATCGTGGACGGCCGTATCCAAACCGTTGCCCCCACCAGCCAGCTGAGCGTGCCAGAAAGGGTGCGCTGTATCGACGGAACGGGACTGCATCTGGCTCCCGGCTTCATCGATTTGCAACTCAACGGCGCCATTGGCCTCGATTTTACCACCGAGCCGCGCGCCATCTGGCCTGTGGCGGCGCATCTGCCCCGCTATGGCGTTACCAGCTTTTTGCCCACGATTATTACCTCACCATTAACGGTCGTTCAGGCCGCCCAGCAAGCTATGGCCAAGCCACCCACTAACTTTTTCGGGGCCACGCCGCTGGGCCTGCATCTGGAGGGGCCATTTTTGCATCCGGCAAAAAAAGGAGCGCACAATCCTAACTATTTACAACTGCCAACGAAAACGGCCGTCACCAACTGGTCGCCAGAAAATGGGGTGCGCTTGGTCACCTTAGCACCTGAATTGCTCGGTGCGCTCGATGTTGCTCACATCTTAGCGGAGCGGGGCATTGTGGTAAGTGCCGGGCATTCCACTGCGACCTTTGACCAGGCACAGTCCGGCTTCGCTGCGGGCATCCGTTACGGCACGCACCTGTTCAATGCCATGCCGCCGCTGCACCACCGCGAACCGGGGCTGGTCGGGGCACTTCTGGCGGACGAGCGCACCACGATTGGCCTGATTGTCGATGGCGAGCACGTACATCCGGAGCTGATTAAATTGGTGTGGAAATGGGTGGGGAACGGCCGTCTCAATCTGGTCACCGACGGGATGGCGGCGTTAGGCATGCCGCCGGGGAATTATCATTTAGGTGATTTTGACGTGACGGTCGATGAAACAACGGCGCGATTGTCTACCGGCTCGTTGGCCGGGAGTGTGTTGGCCATGGATACGGCCGTACGCAATCTTATCGCTTTCACTGGCTGCACCCTGGCCGAGGCGTTGCCAACAGTCACCAGCACACCTGCCACGCTCCTTAACTTGCCGCACAAAGGCCGCATCGCCCCCCACTGTGACGCCGATCTGGTGCTGCTCACGCCTGATTTGCAGGTTCACACCACATTTGTTGGTGGACGCATCGTTTACCAAAGTAATTTATCCGCAGATTAGCACAGATTACACAGATTTTATTTTTCTCTGTGCAACTCTGTGCCTCCTCTGTGTAACTCTGTGTTCCTTATTTAGGAGAGACCATGACATTACATGCAGAAATTCACGAGCAAACGGCCGTATTCCAGCACAGCACCCACAAAAATCTGGAAACCGTCCAGGCCATTGCCCAAGCCGTACCGCTAAACAACATTCATCACGCCTTCATCGCCGCCCGAGGCACCTCTGACAACGCCGCACGCTACGCCAACTATTTGTGGGGCGCAGTCAATCGACTGCCCGTCACCCTGGCGACGCCTTCGCTTTTTAGCCTGTACCGGCAGCCGCCCACATTGCGTGGGGCGTTGGTCATTGGCGTTTCGCAATCCGGGCAGTCGCCAGACATTGTGAACGTGGTCGCTGAGGGTAAGCGCCAGGGGCAGCCGACGCTGGCCATCACCAATGAACCGGATTCGCCGCTGGCGCAAACGGCCGATTTTGTTATCAATATTCATGCGGGGGTGGAAACGGCCGTTGCCGCCACCAAAACGTACACGACCCAACTCCTGGCCATCGCCATGCTCTCCGCTGCCTGGGCTGGCAACCCAGACCGCTTTAAAGCCATCGCCCGACTGCCCGAATGGGCCGCCAGCGTTCTGGCTCATGATGAAATTATTGGCCAATTGGCGCAGCGCTACCGCGCCATGCAGCAGTGCGTGGTTTTGGGGCGCGGTTACAATTACGCTACCGCCTTTGAATGGTCGCTGAAGCTCAAAGAGCTTACTTACACCGTCGCCGAACCCTACTCCTCCGCCGATTTTCGCCATGGCCCCATTGCTATTGTCGCGCGCGGCTTTCCGGTGATGGCCGTGGCTCCCAGCGGCCCCGTCCTGGCCGATATGCGTGATTTGCTGCAAAAATTGGCTGTGGAGAAGCAGGCCGAGCTGCTCATTATCAGTAACGATTCGACCACGCTGGATTTGGCCACGTCCCCCATTCCCCTGCCTGGTGATCTGCCCGAATGGCTCTCGCCGCTGGTCAGTATTATCCCGGCCCAGCTGTTCAGCTATCACCTGACCCGCGTCAAAGGGCTCAACACCGAAGCGCCGCGCGGTCTCAATAAAGTAACTCGCACAACTTAATTGTGTTTCATGTAAAAGCGGGTAAGTTCTTTGAATTAAAAATAGTGATTCTTCCGTTTCTTTGAGTAAACCACAAAGAAATGGCGATTTTCTACGTCAAAAGACTTTTTGTAGTTTGCCATAGAACAGCATCGCTCAAAACATTTTCAGAAAAGGAGACAAACATGGGTCCAGGCGTAATCGTTATTTGGTTGATTTTAGGTGGCATCGCAGGCTGGGCTGCTGGCAAAATAATGCGCGGCGGCGGCTTTGGTCTGGTTGGCAATATCGTTGTGGGCATTATTGGTGGCGTGATTGGCGGCTGGGTCTTTGGCCTGTTGGGACTCAGTGCCGGAAGTTTCATTGGCTCGCTTGTCATGGCCATTGTGGGCGCAGTTATTTTGCTGTACGTGGGTAGCCTGATCAAAAAGTAGTCCGCCCCCCCGCAGGTTCCGTCCCTGACGATGGTTTTGGGCGGAGCCTGCGGGAGGTTTTCTTTCAAAATGTTAATGGTCGCTGTTCCCCCTGCGTGTTAGAATCGTTGATTGCTTTTAAACCCTAAAAATGCTGTGATGGGTTCCTGCCCTCATATATTTTGCGTATTCCGTATTGCCTAAAATCGCTACGAAATACGCACTACGCAATACGGAATAGTCCATGTCCCTCGACAAAATTATCGTGCGCGGTGCGCGCGCCCATAACCTGAAAAATATTGATGTTGAAATTCCTCGCGACAAGCTGGTTGTCATTACCGGCTTGTCTGGTTCAGGCAAATCCTCGCTGGCGTTTGATACGATTTTTGCTGAAGGACAGCGACGTTATGTCGAGTCGCTTTCGGCCTACGCCCGACAATTTTTGGGACAGATGGAAAAACCGGACGTGGATCAGATTGAGGGGCTTAGCCCGGCTGTATCCATCGACCAAAAGGGGGTAAGCCACAATCCACGCTCTACTGTGGGCACGGTGACGGAAATTTATGACTATTTGCGCCTGCTGTATGCTCGGGTGGGCGTGCCCCACTGCCCGGAATGCGGCCGTCCGGTACGGCCGCAATCGGCCGAGCAAATTGTGGATGCGGTGCTGCACATGCCCAAAGAGAGTCGTATTCAGGTGTTGGCACCCCTGATTCGGGATCGCAAAGGGCAGCATATTGCTATCTTCGACGATGTCCGCAAAGCTGGCTTTGTCCGCGTGCGGGTCAACGGCGAGGTGGTTTCTGTCGATGATGACATCGAGCTGGATCGGTACAAAAACCACACCATCGAAGCGGTGGTAGACCGGCTGGTGGTGCGCCACGATCCACACGACAGTAGCGAAGAGGCCCAATCGGCCAAAACCCGCCTGACCGACTCCCTGGAGACGGCGCTGCGGCTGGGCAACGGCCTGGTCATCATCAACGACGTGACAGATGCTGATAATCCGGTAGACAATCTCTACTCTGAGCATCTTTACTGCCCCTATGACGGCACCAGCATCCCGGAAATTGAGCCGCGCACCTTTAGCTTCAACAGCCCGCATGGCGCTTGCCCCGCTTGCCAGGGCTTGGGTACGACCAAAATGATTGATCCCGATTTGGTCGTGCCGAATAAGTCGCTGTCCCTGAAGGATGGCGCGATTGCGGGTTGGCCGACGGATGACAAGGCGGGGTATTACTGGCAGCTGTTGAAGGCAACGGCCGTTCACTTTGAAATCCCCATTGACGTGCCGGTGCGCGACCTGACCGAAGCCCAAATGCGCATTTTGCTCTACGGCAGCGGCAGTGAGCAGGTCATCGTCACTTACCAAAGTCGGCAGGGCGATCCGCGCCGCTACCTTACCAATTACGAAGGCGTCGTCAATAATTTGTGGCGGCGCTACAACGAATCCACCTCCGACTACGTGCGCGACAAGCTGGAAGAGTACATGGTCAACCAGCCCTGCCCGGAGTGCGGTGGCTCCCGCTTGCAGCCCGTGGCGCGTGCCGTAGACATCGAAGGCACGACCATCAGCGACGTGGTAAAAATGGCCGTGCTGGATATTTTGCCCTGGGTGACGCAGCTCAACGACGAGGAAAACACACCTCTCACGCCGCGTCAGGCGATGATTGCCAAGTCGATTTTGAAGGAAATTGGCGACCGGGTTTCCTTCATGATAAACGTGGGGCTGGATTATCTCACGCTGGATCGCACCGCTGGCACCCTGAGCGGTGGCGAGGCCCAGCGCATCCGGCTGGCAACACAGATAGGCAGCCAGCTGATGGGCGTGCTGTACGTCTTGGACGAACCAAGCATTGGCCTGCACCAGCGGGACAATGAGCGACTGATCCACACCCTGCAAGGGATGCGTGACCTAGGCAATACCGTCCTGGTGGTAGAGCATGACGAAGACACGATGCGTGCCGCCGACTGGCTGATCGACCTGGGTCCAGGCGCAGGGTCACACGGTGGTGAAGTCGTCGCTGAAGGCACCCCGGCAGAGGTGGAAGCCAATGAAAAGTCGCTAACAGGCGCATACCTGAGCGGGCGGCAAGGCATTCCCATTCCTAAGAAGCGACGCAAAGGCACGGGGGAATCGCTCATCATTCGCGGGGCGCGCGAGAACAATCTCAAAGCGCTGGATATTTGCTTGCCCTTGGGGCAATTTGTTTGCGTCACGGGAGTGAGCGGCAGCGGTAAAAGCTCATTCCTCATCGAGATTTTGAGCAAAAAACTGAGCCAACATTTTTACCGCTCAAAGGCGGTACCAGGTAAGCATGATGATATTGAAGGGCTGGATTTTCTGGACAAGGTGATTGAAATTGACCAAAGTCCAATCGGCCGTACACCCCGCTCTAACCCGGCGACGTACACCAATCTGTTCAACCCGATTCGTGACCTGTTTGCCAGTATGCCGGAGAGCAAAATACGAGGCTACAAGCCAGGCCGCTTTAGCTTTAACGGGAAGGGTGGTCGCTGTGAAGCGTGTGGCGGGCAAGGGCAAAACCGGATCGAGATGCAGTTTTTGCCAGACATTTATGTGCCGTGCGATGTGTGCCACGGGGCACGCTACAACCGGGAAACGCTGCAGGTGCGCTATAAGGAGCTGAACATTGCCGAAGTGCTGGATTTGAGCGTGGATGATGCGCTGGAATTTTTTGCCAATGTTCCCACGATCAAGCGCAAGCTGAAAACGCTGCTGGATGTGGGGCTGGGCTACATTAAATTAGGGCAACCTGCCCCCACGCTAAGCGGTGGCGAGGCACAGCGCATTAAGCTGAGCCGTGAGTTAAGCAAGATCGCCACCGGGCGCACGATGTATATTTTGGATGAGCCGTCGGTTGGGCTCCATTCACATGACGTGGCCAAGCTGATTGTTGCGCTTAATAAATTGGTGGATAAAGGCAATACGGTGATCATCATTGAGCATAATCTGGACATCATTAAGGTAGCGGATTATCTCATAGATATGGGGCCGGATGGCGGGCATCGTGGTGGGGAGATTGTAGCGGCGGGTACGCCAGAGGCTGTGGCGAAGGTTAAACAGTCATACACGGGGCAGTGGCTGAAGCAATATTTGAACGGCCGTTCCTAACCAAACGCTTTAACGCCAGGGTTATGTCGCTAACAGAGCTGAACGGTGGGAAACGGCCGTTATCAACTCATTGAGCGATTGAAATTCATTCATTTCCTCGGCAGTGATCCAAAGCTGCAAAGCCTGACCATCCCACACATAGGCGGCGGGCAAGCGTGCGTCCCCGGCACCGTACTGCTCAGAAAACTCATCCTTATGCAGAAATTCAACGGCTCCGGGCAGCGTTTTCACGAAGCGCCGCCAGCGCGGCAACCCGGTGGGCGTGTAGGTGAGAGCGCACAAGCTGCAAGGGTAAGTTGATGGCGAAAAGAGCTTATGGGCCGCGTCCAGAACAAAGTTTAGCAAGCCGCTGTCGGCATTATAAACAAACAAGAGCTTTTTCATGCAGCTAGTTTAGCAAAATATGGTGCTGGGAAGTGGGGGCAGGCTTACATTTCTCACTCACCAGAATTGTGTCCAGCAAAGTAACCGCTCTGTAGTCGATCCCGGAAGTAAAATAACCGTCCGGTTTCAATCCTTTTTACGAGAACCCTGTTCCGGATCTCCCATCTGAGCCAACATCAAATGAATCGTAAAATAATCAATGTCCCTGGACTTTTGGTAACATTGGCTGCATTGATAGATCGGCCGTCCCCAGCTATTGTATTGCAACACGATCCCGCCACAGTTCACGTGCTTAATTGCCGTCTTTTCTTTCTTTGCCATTGGTTACTTGCCTCATTGTGCCCATCTGTCAATTCAGGTGGCTGGAGAGTATAGCTCCCTCATTTTTGCCAACCAGACCAAAAGGCCCTATTTGTGACAATCTCCGCCACAAACCGAACAAATGTCCTAATTATTTACGCCCCTTTCACGCCTGGCCTTGCTACAATGCTCAGCCGACTGGTACTACAGTCCTATCAACCTGCAACCAAACAATAGGGAAACTCCCATGCAACAGGGCAAGAGAGAAAAGCTAAATGTGGCGATTGCTGCCATACAAAAACGGTTTGGCTCTCAATCAATCGTCAGGCAATCAGACAGGCAACAAAGAGAGATTCCCCGGCTGGCAACGGGCTTTCCTGCCTTGGATGCTGCCTTTCGCGGCGGCATTCCCTACGGCCGTATCACCGAGTTTATTGGCGTCCCGACGTCGGGCATGATGACAGTGGCTCTCAAATTGATTGCCTCTGGACAAACGCAGGCAAAAACGGCCGTTTATCTGGACACCCTGCACACCTTTGACCCCGACTATGCCCACCGCTGCGGCGTCAATCTGGCTCACTTACTGCTGGTTCATCCCTACAGCCCCCAGCAAGCCATCGCCATGCTGCCCGAATTAATCGTCAATGGCGGTCTAGACCTGCTGGTTTTAGATATGCCTGTGGTTGAGCAACATCAGCCCGACCAACAAACAAGGCTATCCTTGGCTTACGGCCGGTTGCTGGCTCCCCTTAGTAAAAGTGGCTGCGCGCTGGTTGTTCTCACATCGCTACCGCCAACCAATGATTCTCCCCTGGCAGCTTATCCCCAAGAAGCGGCTTTGCCCTTTTATGCCAGCGTGCGCCTTCTCTTGCAAAAAGAACGCTGGCTCTTTCAGCGGCAAGATGTTATGGGCTATGCACTCAAGGTGCAGGTGATTAAAAACAAGTTAGGCCCACTCAATCAATCAATTCCCCTGGTTATCGATTTCCAAAACATTGTTCGGGGAGATTGCACATGATCGCCTGCCTCAACATTCCTTACTTTGCTGCGGCCGTTGAACGGCGGACAGACGACAAGCTAAAGCAAAAACCATTGGCCATTGGCGGCAAATCGTGGGAAGCTCGACCTGTGTATGCCTTCTCCCAAGAGGTGGCCCACCGGGGCGTTTCGGCAGGCATGTCTTTGCGGCTGGTCAATGTTCTCTCCCCTGATTCTCACTTCCTACCCGCTGCCAAACCACAATACGGCCGTGTCTCAGCCGAAGTGGTAGACGTGCTCACTGACTTTTCTGATTACGTAGAACCGCAGGAACTGTGGCACTCCTTTGCTGATTCTGAACTAAGGTTGACGGCGCACGGCCGTACCTTACCCGCCCGCTACTGCCTGGATTTAGACGGCTTGCCCCTGGCCGAAGCCAGCAGCTTTGTGGGGGAATTAGGCAAGCAGGTACGGACAGAAACCAACCTGAACCCGGCAATTGGTTTGGCTCAAAATAAATTTACTGCCCAGGTTGCCGCCGCTGTTGCCCGACCGAACCATCTGTTACCCGTTGAATCAGCTGAACAAGCACACTTTCTTTCGACCCGCCCCATTAGCTTCTTGTCATTAGACAAAGAAACGTTTCGCCGTTTGCGCTTGTTGGGCATCAGCACCTTGGGGCAGCTAGCCAGCTTGCCCGTATCAGCCTTAAAAGAACAGTTTGGATCAGTGATTGAACCAGCTTACCGTATCGCTCGGGGGCAAGCTGATGAACCGCTGCGGCCTGAGCTGACCAAACAACGGGTGGCGCGAAGCCACTGGTTTGACGATCCCGTTGCCGATAGCCAGGTGATAACGGCCGTCATCACCCAAATGGTTAATGAGTTGGCTAACGTTTTGCAAACGACCGTTTCCCAGGCCCGTACCGTGTCCCTGTCAATCAATTGTGAAGCGGGTCAACAGCAGGAAACGGTCACCCTGCACCAGCCCACAGGGGATGTTGAGCGGCTAATGGCCGTTTCTCAAGAGCTTTTTGCAGCCCTCACGCTAAGCAGCAGCGTGTTAGGCATTGCGCTGACAATCAGTGACTTGCTCCCTGCCACCGCCCGGCAGTTGACCTTTTTCCCCGAGACGGCCGTTTCTGCCCAGCTACAGCGCACCCTGGAAAACCTGACGGCCAAATATGGCAACGGCCGTTTTGTCCAACCTTCATTGGTTAAGCATTATCATCCTTTACCCGAAAGACGGTTTCACTTAACACCCATTCTTGATGACCCGGCTCTGGCCTGATGGCGACCCAATCCAGGTAGTTGGCAGCAGTCCAGACAGTCCCGACCGGTTCATTTGGCAAGGGCAAACGCACCCTGTTGCCGAAATCGCCAAACGGTGGCGCATCAACGCGGATTGGTGGCGTGAATCTACCCGCCGCGATTATTTCAAACTCACCACCGCCACTGGCCTGCTCGTCATCATTTATCATGATCTTAACAGTGACGCCTGGTTTTTGCAGCGTCTTTATGATTGATCCTGCCCATGTCTGCTTACGTTGAACTCCACTGCCATTCCAACTTTAGCCTGCTAGACGGAGCCAGCCACCCGGAAGAGCTGGTGGCACGTGCCGCCGAACTCAACATGCCCGCCCTGGCCCTGACCGACCACAATGCCGTTTATGGCGCTGTGCGCTTTATTCAGGCAGCCAAAGCGCACAGCATCCAGCCTGTTTTGGGAGCTGAATTAACCATCTGCGACGACGACAACGCGAACCATACCCACCATTTAACCCTGCTGGTAGAAAATCAGGCGGGCTGGCACAATCTGTGTTACCTCATCAGCCGCGCCCAGCACAATGCACCGAAAGGTACGGCCCTGGTGCCCTTTGCAGAATTATTTGGCTGCACGGACGGGCTGATTGCCCTTTCTGGCTGCCATCAAGGAAAAATTGCCGCCGTCCTCATTGAGCAAACGACCGGCAAAACGGCCGTAAAAACAGCCCGCCGCTACCTTGAATTATTTGGTCATCACAACTTCTTCATTGAATTACAAAACCATTTTTTACCAGAGGATGCCCTGCGAAACGGCCGTTTAACGGCCCTGGCTCACCGTCTGGATTTAGCCTGTGTTGTGACCAACAATGTTCATTATCACATCCCGGAGCGACACCGTTTGCAGGACGTGCTGGTCTGCATCAATCATCTAACCACCCTGGATGAATCGGCTCATTTACGTCGCCTGAATGCCGAATATTATTTAAAAACGGCCGAGCAAATGAGCACCCTCTTCCCCAACCAGCCAGAAGCCATTGCCTCTACCTTGCAGATTGCCGAGCGCTGCCAGTTTGAGTTGAACTATGGCCTACAAGATTTACCGTTTTTTCCCACAGAAAAGGGCATGAGCAGCAGCGCCTACCTTAGCCGCCTTTGCCAGGAAGCCGTGCCAAAGCGGTTTACCAATCCAGCTGCCCGCGTGCGGGAGCAGCTTGCCCACGAGCTGCAGGTGATTGTGCAGGCAGGGTTAGCTAACTATTTCTTGATCGTTTGGGACATCGTGCGCTTTGCCCGTGAACACGGGATTCGCTGCCAGGGGCGCGGTTCGGCGGCTAATTCGCTTGTGGCTTACCTGCTGTACATCAGCCCGGTTGACCCCTTGGCCCACGACCTCGTTTTTGAACGCTTTCTCAGCGCAGAAAGAGCCATTGTGCCAGACATCGACATTGATTTTGATGCCCAGCGGCGGGAAGAGGTGATCCAATATATTTACGGCCGTTACGGTCCAGAACATACGGCAATGGCTTGCACCTTTGTCACCTTCCGTTCTCGCAGCGCCATTCGGGATATTGGCAAGGCGTTGGGGTTAGCGCCGAATGTGGTTGCAACGGCCGTACACGCCCTGGAAACGCAGCAGCACCCCCAACCAGCAAACAGCACCGACCAAAATGCCCTTGACTTGCTGCTCGATTTAAGCCATGAGCTTGAAGGCTTTCCCCGCCATTTGGGGATGCACTCTGGGGGCATGATCATTACAGGGGCGCCGCTTATGGGGCGCGTCCCCACCGAACCCGCCACCATGCCAGACAGGGTGGTGGTGCAGTGGGATAAAGATGCCTTGGAAGATGCCGGGCTGGTGAAGATAGATATTTTAGGTTTGCGGATGCTCTCAGCCATCAATGATGCGGCGCAACTGGTAGCAGAAACGGCCATAAATCCGCAGGATATTGATACCCTATCTTTTACCGATACGGCCGTTTACCAGATGATAGGCACGGCCGATACGATTGGCGTTTTCCAGGTAGAGTCCCGGGCCCAGGCCCAAATGCTGCCCAAGCTCAAACCCCAATGTTTTGCCGATTTGGTAGTCGCTATTTCCCTCATTCGCCCAGGCCCCATTCAGGGCAATATGGTGCATCCTTTTTTGCGCCGCCGCCAGGGCATCGAGCCTGTGCGCTATTTGCATCCGCTGTTAGAACCGGCCTTGTCAGAGACACTGGGCGTGATTTTGTTTCAGGAACAGGTGTTAAAAATCGCCCGCGATCTGGCTGGCTTCACCACTGGACAGGGTGAACAGCTGCGTCGCGCATTGGGAGCGAAACGCGCTACGGAAGCCATTGCCGCGTTTCACACTGATTTCCTAACGGGCGCCAAAAACAACGGGGTAACGGCCGACATTGCCAATACAATTTTTGAGCAACTGCTGGCCTTTGGTGGCTACAGCTTTGCCAAAAGCCACGCCGCTGCTTTTGCCGTGCTGGTCTATCAATCTGCCTGGCTCAAGCGGTATCATCCACAGGCATTTTACGCAGCTTTGCTCAACAACCAGCCGATGGGCTTTTGGAATGCGGCCGTATTGGTCAATGAACTCAGGCGGCAAAATATCCCCGTCTTGCCCGTAGATATTCACCAAAGCCGGGCGAAATGCAGCCTGGAAAATGAGGGGATTCGGTTGGGATTGAACTATGTGAAGCGCATACAGGAAAATCAAATTGAACGCATCCTAGAAGAACGGCAGAAACGGCCGTTTGTCAACCTGCTAAACTTTTGTCAACGCACACACATCAGTCGGCGCATTGCTGAAAATCTCATCATGTGCGGGGCGATGGATGGCTGGGGAATTACCCGCCGTCAGCTTGTGTGGGAGTTAGGCACAATCCACATTCAGGAAAATGAACTGGACCTTGTTTTTACCCCCCAAGCCATTGATTTGCCCCGACTAACGGCTGCTGAAGCCATGCTCAATGAACAGCAAGTTTTAGGACTCTCCCCCGGCGACCACATCATGACTTTTTACCGTGAAAAACTCAGGCAGCACAATATCTTGGGCAGCTATGGGGTCACGGCCGTTTCTAACGGAAAGTGGGTTTACGTAGCCGGGCTGTTGGTTGTTCATCAGTCGCCGCCAACGGCCAAAGGCTTTCATTTTCTGACGCTGGAAGATGAAGATGGCATGATGAATATTATTGTCAATCCCCAGGTATACGGCCGTTACCGGCACATCATTCGCTCAGAAAAATTACTTTTGGTGAAGGGGGAAGTACAGCAGCAGGATGGGGTTACCAATATTTTGGCGCACGCTGTACAGCCGCTTTAGAAACGGCCGTTTGCATTACTTACCGTTTATGCACATTATTGGGTAACGTTTTGTAGCAAATTGGCAGAAGCCAAATCGACAACGCATGGAGAGTTGAATGAATCGTGTAAATCGCTGTTCCTGGTGTGGAGACGACGAGCTTTATGTAAAATATCATGACGAAGAATGGGGCGTTCCCATTTATGATGACAAGCTGCTGTTTGCAAAACTGATTTTGGATGGAGCGCAGGCCGGGCTAAGCTGGATCACCATTCTGCGAAAGAGAGACAATTACTGGCAAGCGTTTGACAATTTTGAGCCAGAAAAGATTGCCCAGTATGGCGAAAATGAAGTCAATCAACTCTTACAGAACTCTGGTATCGTTCGCAATCGGCTGAAAATTCAGGCGACGATTAAGAATGCAAAAGGTTTTCTTGCCATTCAAGAAAAACACGGCTCATTTGGCGATTTTCTGTGGCAATTTGTCGAGGGTTCTCCAAAACAAAACGCCTGGAACACGTCGGCTGATGTCCCGACAGAAACGGCCGAATCTCGTGCCATGAGCAAAGCCCTCAAGAAATGGGGCTTCAGTTTTGTGGGACCAACGATATGCTATGCTTTCATGCAAGCGGTGGGGCTTTGTAATGATCATTTGGTGAGCTGCTTCCGCCACGCTGAATGCCTGGCACTGTCAGACCAATAATACTTTCTATCAAAGTTGTAATTTAGATGACTCAACACTGTCCCTGCCACAGCGGCCAAACCTACGCTGACTGCTGCCAACCCATTCACAAGGGCCAGAAACGGCCGTCTCCCAGCCAACTCATGCGCGCTCGCTACGCAGCGTATGCCCTCAGCAACATCCCATTCATCCTCAGCACAGAGAAGTCCAATCCACCGCGTTCAGCACGGGAAAAGGCGGCCCAGCGTCGCTCGCTGAAGCAATTTTGCCAAAATACCCAGTTTTTGGGGTTGGAAATTGTGGCTGAGGCCACACCTGATGACAAGCAGGCCACCGTCACGTTCCGCGCCACGCTGCTGCAAAACGGCCAGGATGCTTCGTTTACGGAGCGGAGTTTGTTTGAATTAAGGAACGGCCGTTGGGTTTACGTCTCACC
>CBDUOF010000054.1:0-18300 GCA_965368765.1 uncultured Anaerolineae bacterium
GACGGCCGTTTCCTCGGTGCCATCGACGAAAACTTTGTTCTGGTTGGTTTGCTTGGCTTGCTGCTTACCAACATGGCGCTTATCGGCAACCTGGCCCGCGTAGAGCGCAAATTCCTCTTCATTGAGCTGGACACTCTGGCGACTATTGTGGTTTACCTGCTGGGCATGTATCTGCTCTTCATTCGCGGCATCGGCGCATAAGAAAAGCTGCAAAGAACGCAAAGCATTTCCCGGTAACCTTGCGACCTTTGCCTTCTTTGTGATGAGATTCCCTTCTCAGTATAATTCTGCGCCGACACCGTTATGAGCTGTGATCCTTACTTATTCTGCTGGTTCACAGTTCCCATAAAAATAATCCCAGGCATTGCACACATCGTCCTCAGCTTCAGAGAAGGCACATGCGCCACATTGCTTGCCATCGTCCCTGGTACGAACCTCAAACAAATATCCTTGCTCCTCGCAATAAACGGCCGAAGGATTCACTAATCCTGGCTCTACGACATCATACCCGGTCGATTGAATGTGACCCTCTGCATCAATGAAGCCCTGCCAGCAAAAGTCCATCGTGCTATTGCGCAAGGCAGCGTAAAACAACGTCTCTTCATTAGCGGGGGACGGGTAGGAAATATTGAGGACACAATCTTCGGCTGAAAAGAGGTAAATACTGGTTCCCGTAGCGATAAAATCATCGTTGGTGCTGGCTTGCCAGGGCACATTGGCCGGTGGCACGCATACCTGGGCAATCGTTCGCAAATGGTCCAGCGCCGATTCCCGCACAATTGCTACTTCTACTGGCACGTCAATCTCAGTCGATTCCGTTGAGGCGGTGGGTTCCGCTTCATCTACAGCACTATCGCAACCAATACCCACTGCCAGTACGAACAGTGCTAGGCTCATAACGAGTAAAATCGTCCGCTTGAATTGATTCATCACACACTTCCTTCGTGAAAAAAGGCGCAGTTAAAGCGCCTTGCTCAACAGATTTAATCCGTGGCCGTGGCGTGGGATTTGTCTGCTTTCTGAAACAGGGGTAAATATTTTGCCCCTAACGTAAAGGCCAATAATCCATAGCCGAGTACCCCCACAGAAACCGCAATTTCTACCCAGGAAGGCGTGTAAGCGACGGCAATTGTTCGGCCAAGTACGCCTGGCGACCACTGTGGCGGCACCACCAATCCAGACAACGTCACATTCCAGCGATTAATAATTACCCCCACTATCACCAAAAACAGTGCGCCCATTAGCGGCCATTCCTGTCGCCGCATTTGCCGGTTTAGCAAAATGATGGCCGGAATAAGGCCGCCCAGCACAATTTCGATCCACCAGAACGATTGGGAGTAGGGTGTCGTTGCTTGCAGCCGCGTCAGCGAATCGGCCGTACCGGGTGCCAGACTGTAATATGAGGTTGCCGCCCAATCCCACAGCTTCAGGTACAGGTAAGCCAGCAGGGTAAAGGCGGCTATCCGGGCAATATCGCGCCGCAAATATTTGTCAATTAGCGTTTGCCCGGTGAGCTTGCTTGTAATCAAGGTCACAAGCAAAGTAGCCGAGACGCCCCCAGCGATGGCCGATAGGATGAACATCACCGGCATTGATGGCTTGAACCAGATCGCTCGCCCGGAAAGCACCCCATAGGTAGCGCCCAATGAAGATTGGTGCAGCATCGATAGGGCCATGCCTAGCAGCGCCATAAAGGGCGTTAGCTTGTGCAATTTGTGCCCAAAAGCTCGCCAACGTGGTCGATTGTCGAAGAGCTTGCTGTCGAACAAAATAGGCAGCACTTCAATGACGAGCACGGTGGAGTATAAAATGACGCAGAGCGTGATTTCCCACAGCACCGAATGCACATTCCAATAGACTAGCGGATGCCAAAAACGGTCAGGACGGCCAATGTCCATGGCCAAGGCCAACATGGCAGAGGTGTAGCCCAGAAAACCGACGAACACGGCCATTCGCGCCACAGGCTCGAACCGCTTTATGCGGAACAGGTAAACAACGGCCGAAAACGTAAAGGCCCCCGCCCCCAAAGCAATCGCCGAGAGATCATGCGTGATCCACAGACCCCAGGGCACCTGGTCTGTCAGATTCGTTACTTCCAGTCCGTTCCACAATGTCTGGTAGATGCCCCAGCCCCCGACCGCCAGCATTGCTGCCAACGAGGTAACCCAGATGTGAAACGGCCGTATTCCTCTCTTTTTCTCCGCTAACTGAGTAACGGCCATCTCACACCTCCTCCCGCTCTGGGCGCACATAATGCACCTTAGGCTCCGTGCCAAAATCTTCCCGCAGTCGGAACGTCTCGTGTTCAGCCAGGTATTTAGAAACCGGGCTCTCTCCGTCCTTGATATCGCCAAAGACCCGCGCGCCGACCGGGCAGATATTCACGCAGGCGGGCGTTGCTTGCGGGTCCACCCCGGGCGTTAATCCTTCGGACAAGCCCCGGTCGATGCGATGGACGCAAAACGTGCATTTCTCCTCTACGCCCCGCTCCCGTCGTTCCACCTCCGCTACGCCCCATGTGGGTTGGTAGCTGTTGTCTGTTTCGATGGCGCCCCAGTTAAAGCGGCGCACGTCGTAGGGGCAGGCAACCTCGCAGTAGCGGCAGCCAATGCAGCGATCATAATCCATCGCTACAATGCCATCTTCGCGTACCCAGGTAGCGCCCACCGGGCAAACTTTCACGCACGGGGCATCCTGGCAGTGCAGGCAAGGCCGCGTCATATAGAATTCTGTGCCGTTTGCCGTGCGCTCCGGGAAGCCGATATTCCAGCGCATGTTGTCTTCGGGCACATCATTGGTTGCCTGACAGGCCCAAATACAGTATTGGCAGCCAATGCATTGGGCCAGATCAATAACCATATGCCACTCATGTTCTGAGCTGGCATGATGATCTTCGCGCTGTAGCCCTTCAATGGCACCAGACGAGAGTGGCCCCGCCGTCACTGCCTGGGCAATAACGGCCGTTGCTCCCGTTGCCCCAATAATCTTCAACGCATCCCGCCGACTCAGCAGCGGCGGTTTTTTATTGTTCGTCTTGCTCATCATCTTCACCTTCAAATTCGCGCCGTTGCCGCACATTGTTCGCCACAAACCAGGCGGTGGAGCCGCCAAGGACCAATCCAAGTACGCCTCCCTGAAACAGAACGGTAATATTGCGATTTGCCAATGCGGCTTCCAACGTCTGAATTTTCTGTTCCGGTGTAAGCTGCACAGCTTCCGCTGGCTCTTCAAGTTCTTGATCGGTGGCCGACGTATCAATGGATGCAGGATCAATTGAGGCGGTGGCTGCGCCGTGCTCATAGCCTGGCAATGAGAAGCCCGCATGCAGGGCATCCGTGTGGCAGGCAACACAGGTGGCTGGCGTAATCGTAAATGAATGCCCTGTTGGCACGATCCCATCATCAGGTATTTCATTTGGTGGAATTACTAGCGCGTGGCAATCAACACAGCCAATCCCTTCCTGAACATGTAAATCTTCCAGATAATCACCCATACTGTCCTTGTGACAGTTGATGCATAGCTCATCTGGCTCCGCAAAGAGTGGCTGTTGACTGTGTGGATCATGACAATCCATACAGCCAATGTCTTCGGAAGCATGTCCCGTCTGATGCCACTCCCCAAGCGTCGTGGTGTGGCAGCTGCCACAATATTCTGTGTCTGCCAAAATTGGCACTGGGGCGGGAGGATGCTCGGTCGTTCCCTCACCGTGACACGCTTCACACGCGACCCCTTCTGCATCAAACTCCCCGGTAGCTGGCTGAAAGTTTGTGGTGTGGCAGGCCAAACATTCTGTGGGTTCACCCAGGCCAAGCCACTTTTCCTGAAATACGCCATCATCAAATGCGTGAGCATGTGCGCTGTCTTGCCAATGGCTAGCCACATCCAAATGGCATTCCTGGCACTCTTGTGGCGGGTTGATTGGCGTGTCTGGTGCATCATCTTGCGCCTGAGCAAGCTGTACCGTAACTAGCATTAACAATCCTGCCAGCAACACGGGCCCAAGCTGCCAGTTCAATCGCATCTTCATCAAAAACTGTTTCATAGTCGCCTCAAAATTAGAATGGTTGCAATCTCTTCCAACTTCACCTGCTGGATTCGGGTTTTTGCACATCCCGTTCCCGGGCTAGAAAGGGGCAGTCGGGGGATTTTCTTTAGGGTGGCGCCAAAACCAACGTTTGTGAATATTTTAACAATACATTCATTCTAACAAGAAAAAATAGCGAACTCAATAGGGTAAGCATGCTGTTCGATTGCTTTTATTTATGGATGCCAAGAGGCAAAAACAATAAGTAAAACCTTGAAAATGGATTGATTTCGCCAAAGGGTTGGCTATACTGTTAGTGAAAAAATTCACTAAGCGAATGGCTCATTGTGAGGCCAATTGGTGATTAAAAATTGTGGCTGACAGATGTTTTTTTACCTTTTTGTTAGCCGCTAACGACTTCTAAAACAAGGAGACTATTTTGAAACAGGCGACATACCCACACAAAGTGTTTTACTTTTCGGTAAGCCTGCTGTTGTTACTCGGGACGCTGATTTTGGCCGGGTGTCAAACGGCCGAATCTGGCGCAACCGAGGTGGTGGCCAATGTGGAGCCAGCATTGGTGGAGACGGTTACGGCCGTTTCTCCGACCGAAGAACTGCTGCCTGAACTTGTTGCAGACCCGGTTCCGATTGACAACTGCCTGGATTGCCATACCAACAAAGACCTGCTTATTCAAACAGCCAATCCCGAAGAAGTAGTCATTAGTGAAAATGAAGGTGAAGGCTGAGGTGGCGAAGTGGCTCCGTTGGAGCCATGGGAGAAGGTTTTGGTAGATGGGGAACTATTCCCCGCAGAAGTGCACGGCCAGGTGGCCTGTGCCGATTGTCATGCTGGGCAGAATACGCCGAACAAATTTGATGCTCACGTCGGGCTTATCGAAAATCCTAGCGAGAACCCGGTTGAATCATGTGGTGCGTGTCATCCTGATGTTGTGGCGACCCATGACAACAATTTGCATAGCAATTTAGCTGGCTATTGGAAAGTGCTGGATGCCCGCACTGTGCCAGAAGATCATGAAGCGATTGAGGGCATGTTTAACAATCATTGTGATAGTTGCCACGCTACCTGTGGCGAATGCCACGTTAGCCAGCCCAATTTGGTAGGCGGTGGCCTCATCGAGGGACATTTGTTCAATGAAACGCCGTCGATGACGCGCAACTGTACCGCGTGCCACGGCAGTCGGGTGGGGAATGAGTATCTAGGCAAGCATGAAGATTTACGACCCGATGTGCATTTTAGTCAGGGACGAATGGCCTGTGTCGATTGCCATTCAGGCCATGAGATGCACGGTGCGCCTGAAGATTGCCAATCTTGCCACACTGGGCCGGAGGCGCAGCAGGTAGCGCCGGCGGATCACCGCTACAGTGGCGTTCAGACGCCACGCTGCGAGACGTGTCACGTCACGGTCGCCATTGGACAAGACGACATTGAGATGCATCAAGAACATGCCGGCGATCTATCCTGTCAGGTGTGCCATTCGGTCTCGTACACCAGCTGCGATGGCTGCCACGTGGAGATTAGCGAGACGACAGGCAATCCATTCTATGCCACTGATGGCTCCTATTTCACGTTCATGATCGGGAAGAATCCGCTGGAAAGCTATGATCGGCCGTATGAGTACGTGACCTTGCGGCACATCCCGATTGCGCAGGATAGTTTTGCTTTTTACGGTGATAATTTGCTGCCCAATTACGATGCGCTGCCTACCTGGGCGTACACGACGCCACACAATATTCAGCGCAATACGCCACAAACGGAATCATGTGATGCGTGTCACGGCAATGTGGATCTGTTTTTGACCGCTGACAAGATTGCCCCGGAAGAGTTGGAGGCGAATTTATCATTGCTTGTGGATGTTATTCCGCCACCGATTTCTGAAATTACGGCAACTACGACATTAACAACTACCACGGTGATTTCGCCTACGGTGACCTCACCTTAAGGCTGACGATTAATGATGATCGTCATTGCCTCGTCGGACGAGTAGAACAGGACTTTAACGACCGTTTTTAAAGTCCTGTTCCTTAATAATTCTTAGAAGGTAGGGCCGCAATTGGGCGGCCCCCTGACACTCTTTGAGGAGTAAGAAATGAAGACTTACAAATATTTTGTTTTGTTTTTACTAGTTTTTGGTTTGATGCTGGTTGCCTGTGGTGGCGACACAGCGACTGATGAGCCTGCGGTTGATACTGTGGATACGGCCGTTGAGACCACAGAAGAAGTCATGGAAGAGCCCGTGGTCGAAGAAGTGGTTGAAGAGAGTGAAGAGATGGCAGAAGAAGTCATGGAAGAGCCTATGGCCGAAGCCGATCTCGATGGCCAGTTCACTACCTTCCTCAACAGTATGGAAGCCTACAACACCATCGGCATTGAGGAACTCAGTGAAATGATGGTAGAAAATCCACCATTTCTGCTGGATGTGCGCGAACCCAGCGAACTTGCAGAAAAAGGCTGGATCGAAGGCGCGGTTAACATTCCTTTGCGTGAAGTTGCCGACAGCATTGAATATTTACCCAGCTTTGATACCCCAATTGTGAGCTACTGTGGCAGCGGCTGGCGCTGTACCATTGCCCTCACTGCGCTGGAAGCGATGGGTTGGGAGAATGTACGCGGTTTGAAAGGCGGTAGTTTTGGTGGCTGGTTAGAGGCTGGCCTGCCCTTTTCCGAAGGGGATATCCCCGAATTGGTTGCCTTAAATGCTGCCCAACCAGATCCGGCCCTGGTCGCCTCGATGCAAGAAATGCTCCATAATGTTCCTGATGGTTACGGCGTAATAACGGCCGAAAATCTGGGCATTTCCCTGGTCGAAAACCCAGACCTGATCCTGATCGACGCCCGTCGCCCAGAAGAAGTTGAAGAAAACGGATACATCGATCACGCTAACATCTTATACATTCCGCTGGAGCAGTTTATTGAGCTGTCTGCCGACTGGCCAGCCGACTTGGACGCACCAATTGTTACCTATTGTGGTTCTGGACATCGCTCCACCATTGCCATGAGCATTTTGTGGGCCTATGGCTACACAGATGTTCATAGCCTGAAAGGTGGCTTTGGTGAGTGGGCTGCTGAAGGGTATCCTGCCGTGGGTGTCCCTGAACCAACATTTGATATGGACGCAGCGTTTACTACTTTCCTAGAAGGGATGGAAGGGTATAACACCATTGGCTTAGATGATTTGAACCTGCTATTGGTTGAGGATCCGCCTCCTTTCATCCTGGACGTGCGCGAACCCTCGGAAATTGAAGCCAACGGCTATATTGAAGGCGCGGTTAACATTCCGCTGCGAGAGGTAGCTGACCACATTGAGTGGCTGCCCAGCTTTGATACCCCAATTGTGAGCTACTGCGGCAGCGGTTGGCGCTGCACCATTGCCCTTACTGCTTTGGAAGCAATGGGCTGGGAGGACGTGCGCGGCTTGAAAGGGGGTAGTTTTGGTGGATGGGTGGAAGCTGGCTACCCTGTTGCTGAGGGATTGCCGCTGGAGCCCATGGTGCTGGATATTGCACAACCAGACCCCGCTGCCGTGGCGGCCATGCAAACCATGCTGCACAATGTGCCGGACGGTTACGGGGTGATCACGGCTGACGATTTCAATCTGGCGCTATTAGAAAACACGGATTTGATTGTAATTGATGTGCGTCGCCAGGAAGAGTTGGAAGAGAACGGCGTTATTGAGGCTGAAAATTGGGTTCATGTACCGCTGGAAACGTTCGTAGCGATGCAAGATCAATGGCCTGCAGATTTGGACGCACCGATTATTGTTTACTGCGGCAGCGGTCATCGCTCTACGATTGCAATGAGCATTTTGTGGGCATATGGCTACTCGGATGTTCACAGCTTGAAAGGTGGCTTAGGTGGTTGGGTTGATGCCGGTTATCCGGTTGTGGCGTTTGCAACACCTTAAGCCCGCTGCAGATAGCTGTCAGTCAGCGTTAAATAGTTGGAAACATCGTTTCAATGGTTTAGGTGGCGATTTGCTTATTGAGACAACCTTTACCAGCGATTCTTCCAGACTTTCTGAAGTTTGATTGTACCCCCCTTGTGAAAGCAAGGGGGGTTTGTTATGCCAGGCGGACTCTTTAAAGTACCGTTTGGTTTGGGGTAGGAAGTGTATTTTATAGCATTTGCTTATGACATTCAGCACTATTGGCAATCTGGCTGTGCGTGCATACTTCTTAAGTGTTTTTTAAATTGAGATAAGGTAGGTGAAAACGGGAAAGTTCTTTGAATGAAAAAATTGTGATCTCCCGCTTTCCCTAAGTAAACCATAAAGAGATGGCGATTTTTACGTCAAAAGACTTTTTGTGGTTTACCTACATACTTTGGCGAGGGCTGATTTATCTGCTGTAACTGAGAGGACCGCATGTTAGATGCTCATCAATTAAACGTATTTTTGACCGCTGCCCGGACATTGAATTTCACGGCTGCAGCGCGTCGTTTGCACATGACGCAACCAAGCGTCAGTCAGCACATACAGGCTTTGGAGCAGCATTTTGATATGCAGCTGTTTATTCGCTCCGGGCGACATCTGCGGCTAACGGACGCGGGAGAAGCACTCCTGCCAATGGCGCAAGAGATGGTTAGCATTTCGCAGAGTATTGATAATAAGATGGAGTCATTGAAGGGGGATGTCTACGGCCGTCTTACCGTAGGCTGTAGTACCACAGTCGGCAAATATGTGCTGCCGTTTTTGTTGGCTAGCTTTATGCAACAATACCCGAAGGTAGAAGCCAGCTGTTTCGTAACGCCCCGAAATATTGCCGTACAGATGTTGTGTGATGGCGATGTTCATGTGGCCCTGGCAAGCGCTCAGGAGTTAAATAAATCGCTGGAATTTTCTCGCTTTATTACCGACCGGGTCAGTCTTATCGTTCCTCTGAATCATCCCTGGGCAAAGCGAGATTACGTGGAGCCGGAAGAGTTGCTGGAAGCCAATTTTATTTGGCGCGAGGAAGGGTCCGGCACGCGGGCGGTGGCAGAATCAAAACTGCGCGAGCACGGCATTGGATTTGAGCAATTCAAAACTGTTTTGACGCTGGGAAATTCTGAAGCGATTGCTTTGGCTGTGCAAGAGGGGATTGGGGTTGGGTTTGTTTCCCAGATCATCATTTCCCGCCTGGTTAAGGGAAAGGTAGCATCCGTAAAAGTGCGCGGGTTAAATATTGAGCAGGAAATTTACCTTGGACGTGATGCCAATCACCTTGGCACGACGGCCCAAACGGCGTTTTGGGAGTTTGTAACTGATCCGAATAATCCGGTGCTTGATCGGCTGATGACCCCAGCCAAGAACGAATTGGATGACTTCGTGTTTTCGAATGTCAGCACCAACGGGAAAACGGTATTGAGCTAGTGTGAGATGTCGGTGTCGTTATCGGGGCTGCAGCGCGATAAAGGGAATGGAATCATGCGCCACGGCCCGATATTCGGCTTCTGTTGTGACTTCATAACCAATGAGTCGGCCTAAATTTTTGGCAGCAGTGGGATATTTGCGCGCGTAATCTACCATGGCTTGACCGGATGCCTCTGGGGTGAGGGGAACGGCCGTTACCGGCATCTTGCGCCAACCTACTTGAATCGTGACATCTGGCTGCGCCAAAATATTTTGATACCAGTGAGACTTCTTGCCAAAGCCTGAGGCAATAAAATAAGTATCAGTTTCTGGCTCGTGGTTGACAACCTCCAGTACCGTTTTGCGCTGCTGTCCGCTCTTGCGACCAATGTGGTTAAGCAGCAGAAAGCGTTTGCCTAGCAATCCTCCCAGACCAATACGATAGAAGAAGATAGGGGCGCGGAACAGAAAACGTTTAAATCCGGTAACAGCGTTTCGTCCATCAGCTTTTTTCATGAGTTTGCCTTTATAGAGACGTTACTTCGTCGCATGCTCTGCCGAATGTCCGCAGCATGTGAATCGAAGTGACGCTTGATGTAACTGAATAGATAGGCGAGCGTCACATCGCCAGCCAACAGTGGGTCCCAATCTGGGTAGTGAACATGCTTCTGTAAATCACTTTCTGACAGGCTGCAGAGGGTCGTCAGAATAGCTTCATGCGCTTTGTCATAGGCGCTGGCCAGAAATTGACGGCTTGGGTTTCGGGCACCATAGCGGGTAAGCCGGGCATTGAGCCAATGAAAGAGTCGCTCTGGAAATAGTTTGGTCAGCCAAATAAGCAGTGCAGGTCGTTCCAGGATGATCTTCACATCCGTAACCATGAAGCGAGGGGCGATGCTCATGTGGTAGAGCAATTCGCCCACTGTCCAGGCAGGATTATTGCTGGGCAAAGTAAACGCATCGTCTGGCAGGCTGTGCAGTAGCTGATGAAATTGCTGCCGAGTCGCTTCAATTTCGTTCAGAAGGTGTGCTTTGTTTGTCATCTTACCCACCCCCGAATTTCTCCACAAGTAGATCTGCTGCCAACCGGGGGCCATCCCACTTGGCCATAATTTTGGCAAATGCCGCTGCCTTTTGTTTGGCGACCGGATCATTGAGTAGTTGTTGGATAGCTTCTTGGACTTTTGCCGATGGGTCTTTTGATTTACGAATTCTAATGGCAAACCCTTTGCGGACCAATCCAGCAAGATTGGCGTCTTGCTCTGGCTGCATGCCCACGCCCACCACGGGTTTACCGGCATAAGCAGCGGTCATGACGGTGCCAATGCCGCCGTGAATCACGGAAAGATCGACCATTTCATTGACTAGATGGGCTGGTAGCCAGTCGGTTACCAGCACGTTGGGGGGGATTTTTACGCCTGGCACTTTATCCAGGTGTGATTTTATTGGGGCGATGACGCGATATGGTTTTCCCGCAAAGCTTTCCGCAATTTTGGCCACAATTTCGGGCGTGCCAGAGCTGCCCATGGCAAAGTAAATGAGCGGCTTGTCTCGCGGAATTTCTTTGATTGCCTCCGGGATGGGAAACGCTTCACGGGCGATTAGGGGGCCGGTGTAATAGTAGTTTGGCGGCAGCGTAATGCCGGTAAATTCTGCCGGCTCAGCCACCATTGTTACATCGCCGCGCCAATAATCAAAAATGGAGCGATATGGTTGAACGCCAAAATGTTTGGCCGCTTTGTTGAGGGTGGATAAAAACCCGAGTCGTATCCAGAAATTGATGAACAGGTAAATGAGGGCATCGGCGAGGCGTTTGAGTGGCTTGACTTTGATACCATCCGTCATGCCCGCGCCATTGGCAAAAAATTCCGGCAACCAGGTTGATTGAACGGTCCAGACCAGGGGAATGTTTTCTATTTGGCAAGAAACCGGAATAGTAAGGTAGGAGCCGGTAACAACTGCCACCGGGCTTAACACTTTGAGAGAGGCAACCTCACTTTCTATCTTTTCAATGAGCTCCGCTTTGGTAAAGGCGGGGGAAAATTTCTCGCCTTTATCGACTTTGTATAAATACGCTATTTTTTCCTGGGTTAGGCGTGGCTCCATTCTTTTGAGCGGGAAACCAGCTGCTTCGATTAAATTTTCAAACTCGCCACCGTCGGAAATAAATTGAATGGCAAAATGGTGAACGGCCGTTTCATGTTGGCGAATTCCCTTGGCAATTTCAATCATGCGCGTTGTTTCTGCCAAGTTAAAGGCGGCAGGCGCAAATAATAATGTTTTTTTGGACATGCAAATGGCTCCAGTATAGGTATGTGTCAACCGAACTTTTCGTAAAGTAGGTCAGCCGCCATTTTTGGGCCGTCCCACTTCTCCATGATCGTTGCGAATTCTGCCGCTTTACGCTTCGCAGACTCATTTTGTAGTTGAAGCGCAATCGCTTTTTGTATCTTTTCAGGCAGATTTCTTGATTTTGGTACTCGAATTGCGATCCCCAGCCGGGCAAGACACGCAATATTGGCTACCTGCTCAGGCTGCATCCCCACACCTACTACTGGTTTGCCCGCATACGCTGCGGTCATTACCGTGCCGATGCCGCCATGAATAACAGAAACATCGGCCAGCTTATTAACCTGAAGTGCCGGAAGCCAATCGGTCACGATGACATTTGGTGGGATGTCGATATCCGGGAAGCTTTTGATGAGCGATTTAACAGGAGCAACCACACGATACGGTTTGCCCCGAAAACTCTCAATGATGTTTGCCACAATTTTGGGAATGCCAGAACTGCCCATCGCAAAATAAACAAGCGGCAGATCAGTCGGCATATTTTTGACTTGTTCCGGAATTGGAAAATCCTGCTGGGCAATGAGGGGACCGGTATAGTAATGATTTTTGGGTAACTGAATCCCCGAAAATTCCGCTGGTTCCGCTACCAGGGTGATGTCCCCTTTAAAATAGTCAAAAACGGGTTGGTACTTTTTAACGCCAAAATGTTGGGCCGCTTTATTTACCGGATTGATAAAGCCATACCACATCCAGAAGCGTATCATCGAAAACAGGATGAAATTGGCGACTTTTTTAACTGCCTGCCACTTGATTCCGTCTGTGACCCCCGCGCCTGCCGCAAAAAAATCTTTAAGCCAGGTGGATTGAATGGTCCATGCCAGCGGGATGCCTACCACTTTGCAAGCAACAGGCATGCTCAAATAGGAACCGGTAATAACGGCCGTTGGTTTGAGTTCTTTCAGGTAAGCAATATCCCCTTCAACCTTTTCGACCAGCTCTCGTTTTGAATAGATAGGGGCCAATTTTTCTTCATCATTGACTGCATAAATGTGAGCGATTTTTTCGTCGGTGATGCGTGGCTCTATTCTTTTAAGAGGAAATCCTTGGTCTTCAATTAGTTGTTCAAAGCTGCCACCTTCAGAAACGAACTGAATCTCAAATGTTTCCCTGGCGGAGTCATTTTTTGTAATGCCCTTGGCAATTTCTATCATGCGGGTTGTTTCGGCTAGATTGTAAGCGGCGGGGGCAAATAGTAGGATTTTCTGTGACATGAAAATGGCTCCAGTTTTAAGGCTTTTGTTGTAATCCGTTTAGCAGGAGGTTTACGGCCGTTTCTACCTGTGTGCTCAAATCAACGGTTTGCGGCGAAACGGCCCAAATGAGCAACAAGCCCTCAAAAAGCGCCATGATCGCGTTGGCGGCATCGGTACTGTCCTGGCTTTGAAATTCACCGGAAGCGATGCCCTGTGCCACCAGACGACCGATCTTCTCTTGATAAGCTTGAAAGTGATTTTGTAAATGTGCCTTCAACGTCACATCCCGGGCAGCAAGGGCGTAAAATTCTAAAGGAGATGGGAATTGTGCGGTCAACGCTTCGACGCCATCTCCAGTGAAGGTGGCCAACTGCTGGAGCTTGGCAACGGCCGTTCCTTCCCCTGCCAGTACGGTGTCCAGCAGCGCCAGCTGCGCCAAAAAGAATTGGTCAAAAATGGCCGTGACGATGGCGTCTTTGCTCTTAAAGTGCCAATAAACGCCGCCCTTGCTCAGGCCGCTGGCTCGCACAATATCATTCATACTCGCTTTGGCAAACCCTTTCTCAGCGAAAACGGCCGTGGCAATGGCTAAAATATGGGCTTTGCTTTCGTGTTCTGTCATCTGAACTTCTCCAAGACCGACCGGTTGGTCGGTAGGCGAAATGGTAGCACGAAGAACGGCCGTTTGTCAAGCTCCGCAAATCATCTGCTAACGAAGCAATTGGTCTTTTTATCGCCCCTTTGATGGCTGCACGCCCTGGTAGCTGTTACGATGCCTGCACTTCTTGCGCTCAGGATCGTCTTAAGCAAGCATTTGCTTTTGAGCATGTGGAGGCACTATGTTTCGCTCAAAAATAAATGGCCGTTTTCAGCGGTCACTTCCTCTCGTTTTACCTTTCCTACTCTTTTTTGCTTTGTGGCCTTTGCTTCATCATGGCGTGACCGCTGGCCCCTACAGCCAACTTGATCTCTCCCTGGAACTATTTAGTGAGGGGCTTTCTTTGCCGACTGCCATTGCCAACAGCGGCTTGCCGGGAGACGGCCGTCTTTTTATTGCGCAACAAGGGGGCCAAATTCGTATTCTCATGGCAGATGGCACGCTGCTCGATACCCCATTTTTAGATGTGAGCAGCAGCGTGAGCCTGTTTGGTGAAAATGGATTGCTTGGCCTGGCGTTTGATCCAGCGTACGCGACAAATGGTTTCTTTTACATTTATTACACCCGCCAAAGTGACCGGAACAATGTGCTGTTGCGCTACCAGGTGAGCAGCGATGCCAACGTCGCCGATGCCGGAAGCGGGGTCATCTTGTTAACGGTCGTTGAACCCAAAGATGGCCACAATGGTGGCGCACTTGCCTTTGGGCCTGATGACTATCTGTACGTCGCCATTGGGGATGGCGGCTTGCCCGGTGATGGCGGCCCACCCCCTACCACACCGCAAGACCTTTCCAGCTTGCTAGGCAAAATTTTGCGTCTGGATGTGTCGCAAAACAGTGCCCATGTGCCGGATTGCGGCACCGCTTTCTACACCATCCCCAACGACAATCCTTTCCGCAACGGCGCGGGCGGCGCATGTGACGAAGTTTGGGCGCTTGGCTTCCGCAACCCCTGGCGCGTGAGCTTTGATCGCCTCACTGGTGATTTGTACATTGCCGATGTGGGTGAAAATGTGCAAGAAGAGATCAACTACCAGCCCGCTGGCAGTGCGGGCGGCGAAAATTACGGCTGGCCTTGCTATGAGGGGGATCAGTTGCACCATCAGCCATCCTGCCAAAGCGTCTCCTACACCGATCCCATTTTTACCTACGACCATGGGGAGCCCAACAACCACTGCTCGGTGACGGGTGGCTATGTTTATCGCGGCCAGCAATACCCGGCCATGCAGGGCCATTACCTGCTGGCCGATTTTTGCAGTGGTTTTGTCTGGAACCTGCATCCGGAAGGCAGCGCTTGGGAAGCACACGCTTATGGCGCATTAGCCATGTTCCCCACCACGTTTGGCGAAAATAGCCAGGGGGAACTGTATGTGGCGGGGCTGTTTGGCGGCAAGGTTTATCATGTGGTGGAAAACAGTGTCGTAGCCCCAACAAGCCTGGACATTCACAAAATTGGGCCGTCCCAAAGTGGCGCAGGTGCGGCGATTGATTACCAAATTACGGTGACCAATACGGGAGGCAGCTTGGCGAGCGGGTTGGTGATTACCGATGTGCTGCCGGTGGGGGCGTTTTACCTGAACAGCCCTGGGGGCACTGTGCAAAATGGGGTGGTGACCTGGTCTGTAGGCGAATTAGCAGCGGGGAGTAGCGTGTCGGTTCAATTTGCGGTTACGGCGACACAAACGATTACGAACTTTGCCTATGGAGCGCAGGGGCTTGGCGGTGTGGCGGTATTGGGCGATACGGCCGTTACAACCCAAATCGTCGCGCCTGAACTTAGCATCAGCAAGGTAGGGCCAGCCCAGGTGCAACTGGGCGAGCCGCTCAGCTACACGCTCACTGTGCGTAATGATGGCGACCTGCCGGCCGACAATCTAACGATTACCGACACGCTGCCCAGCGGCACCAGCCTGCTTAGCGCCACCGACAGTGGCCTTGAGTTTGGCGGCGTGGTTACCTGGAATTTGCTGCCGCTGGCGGCGGGGGATGCGGTTTCTGTCGGACTGGTGGTGAGCCCAACGGTGCCAATTGTGGAAGCATCCGTTTTGCGCAACGAGTTCTATGGGGTGACTGCCGCTGGCGATGTCCAGGCAGTGGGGCAGCCGGTGGTGACGATTGTGAACGGTTGGCAAACATTTGCCCCGATTGTAAGACGGCCGTAGCTGGAAAACTTTACCGCTTCATTTTGTCCTCAAGCTGCGCAGAGAATTTATTTCTTTGGGCGGCTCTTTTATTTTTCAGCAATTTCTTTGCAGAAAGTTGTTGTCGGGATGACGGCCGTTAATCAGCCGATCGGTTGACAAGTCCCTGTCAACCAGCGGAGAGGAGAATCCACTCATTGCTTTTCGATGTTCCATCGGCTGATTGGTTACTTCCAGGTGCGCCACTGCTATTGTTTAGACATCAATCACACACAACTAAGGAGATAAACATGAGTACACAAATTGAAGCAGTTCCGAATACGCAGGCAACAATTTCCGTTTTTCGTAAATTGGTATGGGTAAGCCCGCTGGCGATGCTGCTGGCGACAGTGGCCAACCTCGGTTTGTATGTGGCGGCCGGCAGCCTCTTCCCTGAAGTTACAGCCTGGGGTGGGGCAAGCGCGGGGCAAATTGTGGGAGCCAACATTGTGTACCTGCTGGTTGGCTCGGCTGTATTTGCCCTGGTAGCCCGCTTTTCCCGTAAGCCGGCCCGTCATTATTTGGTTTTGGCTACGGTTGGATTGCTGCTTTCGCTGGCGCTGCCCATTTCGGCTGGTTTTGGTTACGGTGCACCGGGTGCAACGATACCCAGCTTGGCCACGGTCGTCACGCTTTGTCTGATGCACGTTGTTTCTTACGCAATTAGCGTACCCATGTTCAATCGCCTGGCTATGAATTGAGTAAGGTTCTAATAATAAGGTGGCAGTCGCTACGGTGTGAATCGGGTAACTGCCACTTGAGCAGCAATAATGAGACACATTTGCTATGTTTATCTGAATCTAGAGAAAGTCAGCAAATAGAAATTATTTGGAGTGAAAGATGCGTGCGAATATAGAAAATGCAAGCAAACCTGGACGTAAACTGGACTGGCCCCTTATTTTGTTTTTTGTGCTGGCATATGCTATTGCCTGGGGCGTATTTGGCATCAGTGGCCTCATTGCCCGTCAATCTGGTGTAGAAAGTGCCCGGGCGCTGATGGCGATGGGGGAATCCTTCAACTTTGAGGGCGTTAATCTGAGCATTGCTCCCTGGCTGGTTTATTTGCTGACGCGGCTGGCGGATTTTGCTTTCTCAATTGCGGGTGTGGTAATGATTGCCGTCACGGCGGGGCGCATTGGCTTGCGTGAATTGTGGCAGCGGTTGATACGCTGGCGGATTGGTTGGGGCTGGTATGTGGTTGGCATGCTGCCGCTATTTTTGTATTTGTTGGCAACGGCCGTTGCCAATGCCTTTCCTTCAGCGAATTTCACACCCTCTGCAATTATTAATGCGTTGTTTAGTCTGCATGCTGGCTTTTTTGTCTCGTTGTTTTTGCGCGGGGCATTGGGGGAAGAGCTGGGCTTGCGTGGCTTTGCCTTGCCCCGTCTACAGGCGCGCATGTCGCCGTTCCGCGCCAGTCTGATCATTGGTGTGTTGTGGGGGGCGTGGCACTTACCCGTACTCATCGGGCGCGATTTGCTTTCGATTGTGGCTTTTAGCTTGCTTTCCATTGGGTTGAGCATGCTGTTCACCTGGCTCTTTAATGGCAGCGGTGGCTCGCTGATCCCTGTGCTGCTGTTCCACGCCAGCCAAAATTGGGAAGAGGGGTTTGAAGTGTTGTTTCCGAGCTTGGTGGGTACGGAATGGGAGTTGGTTTCGACTATGAGCTTGCTGCTGATTGGCGTGGTGGCCGGGGTGGTGGTGTGGCGGAACGGCCGTAATCCCAGCCGCCAACCAAAGTGAGCCAAGAATGCAGTTGGGCAGGTGAGATGAGCCTGCTATGATTGTGCCCCATGCACGGATCACACACCATTTTGCTGATTGAAGATGATACGGCCGTTGCCACCAGCCTAAAAGAAGCCCTCGAAGCGGAAGGGTACGGCGTCACCTGGACCAAGCTGGGTCGCGAAGGCGTTCGGCTGGCGCAGGTGCAAGCGCCCCATCTCATTATTTTGGACGTCCGCCTGCCTGATGGCTCCGGCTTTGATTTTTGTCGTGAGCTGCGGCAGCAAAAGCTGCGCCAGCCCATCCTCATGCTGACGGCGCAGCAGGAAGAGATGGACAAGGTGCTGGGGCTGGAAATGGGAGCGGACGATTATGTGACGAAGCCATTTGGCCTGCGTGAACTGCTCTCCCGACTGCGCGCCCTGCTGCGACGCGCTTACGGCGAACTGGCCACGACAGCCGACAGCAATCAGCTCTTTGTCAGCGATTTAGTAATTGACCTGGATCGCAGTGTGGTGCAGCGAGGCGATACGCCGCTGGCACTGACGCCGACGGAGTTTCGGCTGTTTGTTTATTTGGCGCGACATGTGGGGCAGGCATTGACGCGATCGCAAATTTTGCAGGGGGCGTGGGGGTATGATACGGCCGTTGAGGATGAGCGCACCGTCAATGTCCACATTCGTCGCCTGCGTGAAAAAGTGGAGCTAAACCCCAGCCAGCCTAGCCTCATCCTCACCGTGCCCGGCGTTGGCTATCGCCTAACCGTCAACGCGGCGTGATTTTATAGCGAGCAAAACGCTGATTTGGCCCTTTTTCTCAGTG
>CBDUOF010000055.1:0-18282 GCA_965368765.1 uncultured Anaerolineae bacterium
GCGGCAATCGATCGTACTCAAATTGGGAAACCTGTAAGCTCTTTCGCTGCACAATCACCCGAGAGAGCAAATCGGTGCCCGCAGTTTGCAGGGGCACCTTTAGCTGCATAATCGCTTCGCCTACTGGCGTCAGCTTAATGCCTTCCATATCCAGGAGTTCCACATACCGCCCAAAATCAAAAAGCCCTTCCCGATGATCCCGTGCCCAATCCTGATGGGTTTGCTGCGCTTCAAAGTTCCCGATGCCCATTTGCCCAACTAAATTTTCTCCCATGTCGTCTAATAGCATGATGGCGGCGCGGTTCAGGCCAAGACCATAACCCGCTGTGACGCCAGTCAGCACGACGTGCAGAATCTTTTCCAATTCGGTTGAAGATTGAATATAGTTGCCAATGCGATGCAAAATTTTCAGCTGAGAGAATAATCTCTGTTCACGACCAATTATTTGAGACGTGTGCAGGGCAATGGCCGCCTGTAAAGAAAAGCGCTCTAAGATCTCAATGTCTGTTCTGCTTAGTCGATGGTCGTTTTCGTCGTCAGCAATGAACAAGACGGCTTCTACTTCACCAGCATGGCGAAGAGGAACGGCAACCAGGGTTGCGAAATTGCATGACTGCCACAAGGTTGCCTGATTTGGCCATTGAGCATATTGATTGGTATACAACAGCTCGCCCAGCCGAGCCACTTGCCCAATCATCCCCTCGGCATGAGTAATGGTGCTACCGATGAGCTCTGAGGGCAAACCATAGACGTCACTTAGGGTTAGCTCCCCCATCTGTGGACTGTTGAGAAATAGGCCACCCTTATCGCAATTGACCAACCGTGCTGCCAGGCGAATCACTTCACGAAGCAGGGTGGGAGATTCTTTAATTCCGCGGATATTGCGTGATGTTTCGTCAAGGCTTTCTAACAGCTGGCTGCGCCGCCGGGTCTTTTCGTATAAATTGAGCCGATCGATGAGGACGGCCGTTTGTTGGGCAATAGCAATCGCCAGGTTTTGTTTTTCTGTCGAAACGGCCGCTTCGTCTGCCAATCCTACGACACCCAAATCCATCAGTCCCACAACCCGGTCTCCGCTGCGCAATGGAACCACAAACAGGGACTGAATTGGCTGGGACAGCTTCAGGCGCTTGCCCCACTTCTTTAAAATATGCCGCCCGCGCCGCCCATCCTTACGGATCAGGCTAGCTGTATGCTCATTGAGCAACTCGTCCAATCTTGGCCAATCAGCAACGGCCGTTTGCAGCCCCACACCTGGCTCCCAGTCCAGGGCATCTTCAACAAATTGCATGGGGAAGACGGCCTGAGTCGTTAGAAATTGTTCCTCCTCGTCCAGCAAAAAGATCCGACAAAACGAAGTGCCCCAGTGACGCACCATCATTTGGGCCAAATCTTGCAGGCCCACCGACAAATTGTCGGCTTGCGCAAGCAAATTACTGGCGGACACAATCAAATTCAGACGCCGCTGCGTCTCTGCTACGGATCGCATATCTCTAAAGTAACCCACCACGCCCGTCTTCTCTTCCTGGGCATCGTACTCCCAGGAAGCCGAAAGGCGAATGGGAATGGGCCTGTTGTTAACATCCAAGACCACCGTTTCATAATCTTGCAGTTGACCTTCTGGCGACAGCAAAAGCTCGGTCGTTATGCGACGCGTTTCCAGCGGTTCGGCAAAAATAGAGCTAACGGGTCTGCCCAGAATTTTATTGCGTTCAAACCCCAATATCCGCTCCGCTTCCTTATTGTAAAAAGTTATCTTTCCTTCCCGATTGTTCGTGATCACGCCATCAATGGCGCTTTCCAACAGCCGCGAATACTTCAGCTTACGGTCACTTATCTCGCCAACCAGTCTGGCGCTCTCAATGGCGACGACCACGGTCTCGGCAAATAACCGGCCGATCCACTCGTCCTCCTCACTAAAAAAGTAATTGTCACCGATGGCCCCGTCCCGGTTCTTTTTATTGTCCAGACGCAGTAGCCCCAAAAATGTTGGTTCCGGAGCGTCAGCCTCCTGCTTGAGCAAGGGAATCGCAAGCATCGCATAGCATTTGCGCGATTTCATATACGGACTCTCTTGACCACGTACGGCAGGGTGCTTCACCAGTGCATCGCCATGGGCATTGAACAACGCCTTTTCATGAGCGATATGGCCAGTTAGGCCTGTGCGGCGGCCTGAGCGAATTTCAAATTCTCGCCCCTTTTGAATCCCCTTATTTGTGTAACCAAACTCTGCTTCGAAACTTAACATGCCGGGTCGCCGAACGAGCAAAATTGAGCCAGCCTCGGCCTCCAATATTTCCGTTGCATGTTGGGCTATCAAGCTCAACATCTCGTCTTGCGAAACGCGGCCCAATTGACTCATAATTTGGCTTGCCGCCTGGGATAGTTTTTGCAGACGGTTGACCTTGGCATGATCTCGCAGCACCAAATCGGCATTGGCAAAGACAATGGCAGCCTGATCAGCAAATGCTTGCAGCATGAGGGCATCTTGAGGCGTAAACTCCCGTCCGACCTCATCGTCAACGTATAGCACGCCTACAATATGATCTTGCCATTTCAGGCGGAGCAAGACCTCTACCACGGCGCTATCTGGTCGCTCTTCGGCAAAAACACCCTTTTTGCCAGGAAACTCAGCGTAATGTGGCACGATCATGTGTGGCTCTCCAGAAGCAACCAGTTGACCAGCCATGCCTTCCCCTTTTTTGAGGCTGGAGCCACGCATCATGCTGGTTTTACGGCCGTAATGCACGACCACCGTCAGGAGCTCAAGCTTGGGATCATATTCATAAATACCGCCGCTTTTGCCACCGAGCAGGGAGACGGCTTGCTGCAGAATTAAACATAGCAGTGCATCTCGCTCTGGTTGGCTGGCGATGGCATGGGTTGTTTGGCGCAACGTAGAAAGCTGTGATTGGGTATGCTGTACCGTCTTTCGCCACAGTTCAGTCTCACTCTCGACGGTCATGGCCACCCGCTTAAGACGTAAATATTCAGCGGCATCCTGCACCAGCAGGCCAAGCTCGGGCAATTCGGGTTGGGCAGGTAGCTGACGATATATCCCTAACTGACGCAACTGTACCAGGGACATCGGATCGTCTGATAAAAAAAGGGTTAACAGCAGAGGATGCTGTTTCTTTATGGCGGGCATCAGCTGCTGGGCAATGGTAACTGGCTGATTGTTTTCACGAGATGGCAATGAATCGGTGAGGAGGAGGATGTCGAAACGGCCGCTCCCCTCGTCCAAAGTGGACAGAACCTCTTCTGCGGTGCCAACGGCCGTTACCTGAAAGTGGCAGCGTTCCTGCAAATACCGCTTCATTGGCCCGCGCTGCTGTCGGTTTTCTGTACCCAGTAGGAGATTAAACGCTGATTGTTGCCCCATGTGACCCTCTTGCCAAAAGTGCAATCTGCGGCGGTGATGTGGCTGGCATTGTCGATTGGCACTTCACAAACTCTGCCTTGACTCTGCCCAAATTTATACCATATCTGGCGAACAAAACTCTGTCAGCATTCTGTCAATTACCCGACAGAACTGCCTGACAGAATTTTTTGCAATGGATTGTCGTTCACATTTTGTGGGAGGGAAGCGCGTTGTTACTACGGTTTTGTTTGGCAAGACATCCGTTACTAAATTGGCGTTACATGCCCCATGAATTGGTCTAGCGATATTTTTCGCGCAGGGCACGTTCTACCTGGCGCTCGGTGTCCCGTTTGGCCAGGGTTTGGCGCTTGTCGTGTAGCTTCTTACCCCGCGCCAGGGCTAGCTCCAGCTTGGCACGGCCGTTTTTCAGATACATGGCGGTGGGAACGGCCGTTAGCCCCTTTTGCGCCAATTCGTCCAGAATCTTCTTGATTTCCCGACTGTGCAGCAGCAGCTTGCGCGGACGAGTAGGTTCATGGTTTTGCCGATTACCGTGCTCATATTCCGCGATATGAGCTTCAACCAGCCACAGCTCCCCATCGCGGGGCTGCACAAAAGCCCGCGACAGGCTTACACGGTTGGCCCGTACCGATTTTATTTCTGTACCCGTCAGCACCAGACCTGCTTCAAACAGCTCCAACAGTTCATATTCATGACGAACTTTTTTATTTTTGGCAACAATCTTCTTGCCTGACTCTTTCTGCTTCATTCTGATCAATTTACCTTAACCGCTCAAAAATTTGAGCCTCTGAGACACAGCGTATCCAAGGGTTCTCAGCCTATCTCGGCGCTTTCCGCGGTGAAACTTTCCGCTACTCACCGGACTGCAAAAATTCAATGGCCCGCAAAAGCTGAATATCCTCTTCAGCATCAAATTCCATTTCGACAATAATATCTGGCGTAATCCCTTCTTTGTCAATTGTGTTGTTGTTGGGCGTGTACCAACGAGCGATTGTGACCCGCATTTCAGCACCATCAGACAATTGATGTACCTGCTGTACCGAGCCTTTCCCAAAGGACACGTCACCAATCAAAACGCCACGGCCGTGATCCTGAATCGCCCCCGCCACAATTTCCGAGGCGCTGGCGCTGCCACCATTTATTAAGACGACCAATGGCAAACCTTCACCCAAATCGCCATCGTCAGCACGAAACTCCTGGTCCAAACCGGCATTGTTGCGTTCAAATAACACCACGCTGTCTGTCAGAAAAAGATCTGAAATGCTAATCGACTGATTCAAGAAGCCACCCCCATTATCGCGCAAATCAAAGATAATGCTTTCTGCGCCCTGATCTAAGAGCGTTTGCAATGCCTCAATCGATTTTTCCGTAGCGGTTTGGTCAAAGGTACCCAACTTAATATAGGCAATATTACCTTCCAGCATTTCAGATTCCACCGTAGCAATCTCAAAGCGAACCCGCGTAATGGTAAAATCTATTGGTTCCTCAACGCCTTCTCGCACAACCGTCACGGTCACGTCTGTACCGCGCGGACCACGCACCCGTAGAATGACTTCATCAAAAGAAATACCGGTTACCGATTCGCCATCGACGGCAATGACGATATCTTCGGGGAGCAACCCAGCCAAATCGGCAGGCTGCCCCGGAATCGGCCGTACAATTTCAAACAATCCATCTTCCGTTTCACGCACGAACGCGCCAATACCTTCCACGGAGCCACCGGCGTCTTCACGCAAACGGGCCGCCACGTCTGGACGAATAAAGCGCGTGTACTCATCCCCAAGCGTGTCCAAAGATCCCTCAAGAGCGGAATATAAAATCTCCTGATTTAGCGGAATCGTCCCATCGTACTGCTCTTCAACCAAACTCCACGCCTCATAAAATAGCTCAAAATCAATATCTTCAACGTCTTCCAGGCGTGGTGCAGGCGCTGCGGTTTCGTTCTCGCTAGCAGCATCCTCATTCGATAGGCTGCTGTCACTTTCCTGAATTGGCGTGTCCCCTGCTTCGGAACCAACAACAACGGGCACGTCGACCTGACGCGTTACCGGCACCTCACGCGTCACTTCCAGAAGTTCGGTCAGCGTTTCAGTGACGGTTTGTCCAGTCGATGTGGCCCGCCCGATAGCAAAGCCGGCAACGGCCGTTCCCAGGCAAAGGATCAAGCCCGCAATGGCAACAATAAACAGCATGGTGCGATTGCTGCGTGGCGGTTGATTGGTTGAATTGTTGTCGTTGTAACTCATCGATATATCCTTCAAATGTCTCTAATGAAATATTGCGTATTACTGAAACGTATTATTCTATCCGTACCAACTTTTGCAGCTCCAAGACAGCCTGATTCAAAACAACATCCCGGCCATTGTCAATATCTTCCTGAGTGACGGTTACCAGGAAGTCTGGCTGCAAGCCTTGTTGATCCAGCTGGTGGCGGTCTGGGGTAAACCAGCGAGAAGCAGTCACATGCACCGACGATCCATCGCTCAAATCATAGACCAACTGCACGGACCCCTTGCCAAAGGTCGGCGTACTGCCCACCAGCAGCGCGCGCCCCCGATCCTGCAATGCTCCAGCCAAAATCTCAGAAGAGCTGGCCGTACCGCCATCAACCAAAATCATTATCGGGATGTTTGGTGCCACTGTTTCGGCAGTGGCCTCATAAATGCGTTCTTCTTGCCCCCGGGACTGCTGGTAAAGGATGGGGCCGTCGACTAGAAAATGGTCAGCAACTTCTACGGCCGCATCCAGCAAACCGCCCCCATTGCCGCGCAAATCCAGTACCAACTGCGTTGCCCCAAGCGATTGCAGATCGAGAACGGCCGTTTCAATTTCATTGGCACTTTCTCCGCTAAACCGAGACAGTTGAATATAGCCGACCTGCTCATTCTCGCGCAATAGCCGGTAGGTGACAGAAGGTATCAAAATATCGCCGCGTTCTACTTCGATATCCACCGCTTCGATTTCATCAGGATGAATCACCGTGAGAACCACGATCGTGCCTTTTTCACCGCGCACTATCTCCGCCACGGCCTGTACTGTGATTTCTGGGGTAATCGGCTCCCCGTCCACCGCCACCAGCTCATCGCCGGACAAAATGCCTGCGGCCGCTGCCGGATTGCCCGGAATAGGTTCCAGGAAAACAGGGCCTCCTTCTTCAGGTCGAGACAACGTCGCCCCAACCCCGCCAAAAGTCCCTTGCAAAGATTGCCTTTCAATTTCACGTTCCACAGGCTCGACAAAGAAGGTGTACGGATCGCCCAACAAAGCAACAGATCCCTGGATTGCGCCGTAAGTTAATTCTTTGGACGTCGGCAAGTCGCCTAAAAAATTGTCCTCAACGCGACCCCATGCCTCCCAAAACAGACCAAACTCATCAGAATCGGCCGTTTGAATCGTCACATCCCCCCGGCGCATTTCCATAAAATCATTGGTAAAGTAGCCAGCCACAAACGCGCTGGCAGCAAGCAAAATCAACAACAGGGTGGCAAAAATATTACGAAGGCGTTCAGACATAGTTCTTCTCGGCTGGGTTTCTTTGCAACAGAGTGCTTCCCCGCGCTGCTTAACATTATGGGTCAGAGGATGCGATAATAAAATAAAATGTAGGCAAAATTGGCTTTCACTTAACAAATTCACAGAATATGGGCATAAAATGCAGCCGTGAATTGGTAGGCCATGAAAATGTGTACCCAAAAATTGTAGCACAGGTGATAGGTGAAGCAATCTACTGTATAATCCCTGCTATCGAATCGCGCCCCACTTTCTGCCCAGCCAAACGGCCGTTTACCTGTCTGTTTTGCTAGCCAGGGAGTGGGATGTGCAAAAACGCCGCTTTGCCTCAGCGATTCTACGGAATAATAAAAAATCTATTGGGAGCAACACGTTATTTTGGGCACGATACGGGTGAGTGTGATAGCTGTTTGGCGTTCGTGGAGAACGGCCGTTCTCTTTGCCATCTTCCTGCTGCTGGGCACTAGTTCCGCCGCCGTGCAGGCCAGGCCGCCCCGCCAGGATGATCCGCTAACAGAGCAGCGCCTTGCAGCCCAGGCTCTCCTGGACAACATGAGTGGTCCGGAGCGCGTAGGGCAGCTTTTCATCGTCAGCTTTGAGGGGGACGAAGCCACCCTGGAGAGTGACATCGCCGACCTCATCACCAACTACTTTATTGGCGGCGTGGTACTTTCTGCGGAAAATGACAACATCACCGGTTATGGCGATCCGGACAATATTCTCAACCAAACCCGTGAGCTAATTGGCAACCTGCAGGGCCTGGCACTGCTGGGGCAACCCATTTTTAACGCCGAACCGCCCGAAATCGAAGAAGGTGCCGTCCCCCCCACGCGTGCGCCCAATCCGCCTTTAAATCCCATTCCCCTTTTTGTTGCAGTGGCCCATGAAGGGGATGGCTACCCGAACAACAACATCCTCAACGGCTTGACAGACCTGCCAAGTAATATGGCAATCGGAGCGACCTGGCGTCCGGAATTGGCCCAGCAAGTTGGCGAGGTGGTGGGCAAGGAGCTGTCTAACCTGGGCATCAATATGCTGTTCGGCCCGTCGCTGGACGTATTGGAAAATCCAGACCCTGTCAGCCCCAGCGACCTCGGCGTGCGGTCGTTTGGCGGCGATCCGTACTGGGTGGGCGTGCTGGGCAGCGCCTACACCACGGGGGTGCACCTGGGCAGCGAGAATCAGATCGCGGTGATTGCCAAACATTTTCCCGGCTTTGGCGCCAGTGACAGGCCGCTGCATGAAGAAGTCCCCACCGTGCGCAAATCGCTGGAACAGCTGCGGCAAATTGAGCTGGCACCTTTTTTTGCGGTGACCGGGGATGCCAATCGCCCGGAGGCCGTTGCCGATGGCCTGCTAACCACCCACATTCGTTACCAGGGATTCCAGGGAAATATTCGCGCTACCACAAACCCCGTCAGTCTGGACCCGTTGGCCCTGGCAGCATTGCTGGCTGAAGATGAGCTAAGCACCTGGCGCGCGGCGGGCGGCCTGACCGTGTCCGATGCCCTGGGCGTTCGGGCCGTGGAACGCTTTTATGGCCAGGATCAGGGGTTTCCTCACCGGGTCGTCGCCAAGGATGCCTTCCTGGCAGGCAATGATTTGCTTTATTTGTCTGATTTTGCCCTAGGAGATGCTCCCTATGAAACCCAGTTGGCCAATATCACCGACACAATTCTTTGGTTTCAGGATCGATACACCACGGATGTGGCTTTTCAACAACAGGTAGACACGGCCGTTTTGCGCATCCTTCAGCTCAAACTGCGACTCCATCAGAATGAGTTCAATCCCGACAATATTCTTGCCGTCCCAGATGACGCGCCTGTCATTGATGAGAACGGGCAAGCCGCCGCCATCGATGTGGCACAATCTGGCATTTCGCTTATTGCCCCGGACCCCAATGAACTTCTGGAACGGCTCGTACGCCCTCCCACAGCGAATGAAAATATCATTATCTTTACCGACATGCGCCAATTCCAGCAGTGCAGTGCGTGCCCTCCACAGCCAGTAATCAAGTTGACGGCTATCGAGGAGCAAATGTTGGCTTTATACGGGCCACAGGCAAGCGCTCAGCTACGGCCCGACCAAATTAGCAGTCACAGTTTTGCCGACCTGCAAGCGTTTATTGATGCCGGACCAGAGTCAATCATTTACAACACCGTTCCCCTGACACCAACGGTTGCCCCGGGCAGCACCGCCACCCCACTTGGTGACGATACGCCGCAACCCTTCCCCACACCAACACCGCCCCCAGCCTTCCTGGTACAGGAAGATTTGAACAGCGCCGACTGGATTGTTTTTGCTATGCTCGACCGCACCGGAGCAAATTCGCGCGCGCTCAATAACTTTTTGGCGCAGCGGCCCGACTTGGTGCGAGAACAGCGTGTGGTCATTTTTGCGTTTAACGCCCCTTACTATCTTGATTCTACTGAAATCACCCAGCTAACGGCCTTGATTGGCCTGTACAGCCACAATGAGGCGGCGATTGATGCGGCCGTACGGGCACTTTTTCAGGAACTCCCTTTTTCTGGCGCATCGCCCGTCAACATTGTTGGCGCGAGCTATGACCTGTTTTTGCAAACACAACCAGCGGCTAATCAGATCATCGGCCTCAATGTAGCCAATCAGAATACGGCCGATTCGCCAAACGTAGATGAACCCTTTGCGGTCTCTGTAGGGGATACGCTCCGGCTGCAAACTGGCGTGATTATAGACAACAATGGCAATCCAGTGCCCGACGGCACGGTCGTGCGCTTCCGCCAGCGGGACCGCGTCGCCGGGCTGGTAAACATCATCGATGAAGTTTCCACAATCGGTGGCGTAGCCCAGCTGGATTACGTGCTGGAATCGCGCACCGAGGGCGGGCAGTTTCGGATTGTGGCAGAAGCCGGCGCCGCCACGATATCGCAAGAGATTGATATCACAGTTGGCCCAACTGAATCGGGCGGCGAGGCTCAAATCTCGATTATAAATCCTTCGCCACAGCCGACGCCCACCGACACTCCCCTGCCCACCGCCTCACCAACGACAACGACACCCGCCACGGATCCACCGGAACCGACCAGCACTTCCTCGCAAACGGCCGTTTTTCCCCAAGAACCCGGCATCCGCATTGAACTTTCTGAGTTTTGGCTGCTTACGGCCGTCTTTGCGGCGCTGATTCTTTCGGGAGGCGCGGCGCTCACGCTGAGTCGCCAGCAAGAAGCCAGCCTGAGACAGCAAATTGGCTGGCCACTCTGGGCAATTGTGGGTGGCCTGCTCAGCTACATTTATCTTGCGCTGGGTCTGCCGGGAACGGCCGTCTTTGGGGAATTAAAAATGGGGATTGGCTTTTTCATCACCCTGGCAGGGGGTCTGATTGGGCTTCTGTTGTACCGCTTCTGGCAAAAGAACACGAACTGACATTGCCATAACGACGGGGATTGCGCTGCTGGCACCGCTGCAAGAGATTCTGTTGCGGCTAGTTGAGCCAGGCAGTGGGCCGCTTTTTGGGAAGTACGGCCGTTTCGGCAAAGCTTTCCTCATCACGATGGAGTTCGATATCATTCCAGGAAACCGGGTCATCAACCGGCTCCAGATGGGTAAACACAGCAACGGGGGCAAGCACCTGGCGCAAATCCCGTTCGATGGCTTCTAGCAAGGTATGACCTTTCTGCACCGACCACTCTCCCGGTACCTGCACATGCACAGAAATAAAGCGCTGTGCCCCGGACTGACGGGTGCGCAGCGCATGATACTGTACCGCATCAGAAGCGCAATATTTGTCCAGGACGGCGCGCACCTGAGCAACTTCTTCGGCTGGTAGCGAGACGTCCATCAGGCCATTAACGGCCGTTTTTAGCAGCAAGACTCCGGTACGAATAATGTGCAAAGCGACCAACAGCGCCAGTAGTGGATCCAGCCATTGCCAGCCGGTGATGCCAACTGCCAATACCCCAACAATCACCCCAACAGACGTCCATACATCAGTTAGCAGATGACGAGCATTGGCCGTAAGCGTAATGGAGTTGTGCTGCCGACCGACGCGCAGCAGCACCAGCGCAGTGAAGCCGTTGCCTATCGCCGCCAGCACAGAGATCAGCAAGCCCAGGTTCACCTGCTCAAGCGGTTGTGGCTGCAGCAACCGCTGCACAGCGGCATAGCCAATCATGACCGCCGCGACCAATATAAGACTCCCTTCAATTCCCCCGGCAAAATATTCGGCTTTGCTGTGACCGTACTCATGCGCTTCATCGGGTGGCTGAGCCGCAATTGTCAGAATAACAAGCGCAAAAACGGCCGTTACTAAATTAACCCCGGATTCAAGCGCATCGGACAACAGCCCCACAGAGCCAGTGAGCCAGTAGGCAGCCGCCTTTAGACCAATGGTAAAAACGGCCGTGGCGATGGACAACCAGGCAAATCGGGTCAGTTGATGACGATCTTGCATCTCTCCATTGTGGCGGAGCTGTGATTGAATATCAACTCAGCAAGATAAATTTCAGTTTAGTTTGGCCTAAGTTGCAAAGCAGTTATGCCAAATACGGCCGTTTTGCCTAACTAAAAGCAGAAGCCACCGGCACTCAACCATATCGCTCCACAATCGTCGGTACCAAATATTCATCAAACGCGCGGGTCATATCGTAGGCAGGCTGCCAGCCCCAATCGGCGCGAGCCAGCTTGTCATCCAGGCCAGCGGGCCAGCTGTCTATAATTCCCTGGCGGTTCAGGTCCGGATGAAAGCCAATGTCTGCCTGAGGGAAAGTGCGGACAACTTGCGCCTTAAACTCAGCAGCAGATAAGCTAAAGCTGGTAACGTTGTACACAGAATGACTTAAATTGGCCCGGGGCGCTTCCCACAGGCTCAGCAACGACGTGATGGCATCCGGCATCGCCATAAAGGGAATGGTGCTGTCTTCCCGTACAAAACAGACGTAGGGGACGCCTTTGGCAGCAGCATGAAGCATCTCCGGGCCATAGTCGCTGGTACCGCCAGAGGGAACCGTGTAGGCACTGATCAATCCAGGGAAACGCACGCTGCGAAAATCAAGCATAATGGGAGTTGCTTCTGCCAGTTGCTGATAGTTCCGGCTGTAATATCTGCCAAGCTGCTCACAGTACAGCTTATTGCAGCCATACATCGTGGTAGGATAGTTCCAATCCCATTCCCGCACGAAAAAATCCCGCTGCTTGGTGGCTAGGTCGGGCAGGCCGTAGGCGGCAATTGAGCTGGGAAAGATGAAGCGAACGGGCCTGCCTTGCTGTTGGGACTGATCGGCCGCCAATTGAAGCAAGTTCAATGTGCCATTCACGTTAACCTGGTGGGCCAGCTCAGGCGAGAATTCGCTGCGGCTAGACAGCAGTGCCGCCAGATGAAAAATCGAATCTATTTCATATTCCGTTACCAGTCTGGCAAAGAGCTTTCGGTCTAAAATATCGCCAATGATGTGGGTGGAACGGCCGTTTAGCCGGGCGGGTAACTGCTGCAAATCAAACGTCAGCAACGTGTACTCACCCGCTGCCGACAAATGTTCCACCAGTGCTTGTCCAATTTCTCCCGCAGCCCCGGTGATTAAGATTGCTTTTTTTCGCATCGTTCCTCTCTTATAAATGGCTGCAAACACACCAGATTGGGGTGGCTCGCATCGTTCAGTAGGGTGCCGATATCATATCACGCTTGGGCTTAAATGGAGGGGCTACTTGGCCTGCTTTCTGGCTGATTTACGGCAGAACGGCCGTTGCCTGAAACGGACGGGCAATGATTGACGTAATGATAAGGCGTGTGTTAATCTCATACCCGATCAATCGAGGAGACAGCATGTCCAGCAATACCGAGATACCGACAGGTCCCACAGAAAACAGTTCGCCGCTTTGGTCACGCAGCACCAAAGTCATTGTCACCGTAGTCGCCTTGTTGCTGCTATTGTGGCTCACTACCCGCTTCCAATCCCTTATTTCACAACTTATCATTGCCGCAATCGTTGCCTACATACTCAATCCGATCATTGTCCTGCTAGACAAGCGGACCGGCCTCAAGCGTAATTCGGGCATTCTGGTGGTCTACTTACTGCTGGCACTGGCCATCGTTGGCAGCTTCGTTGCCTTGGGGGTCGCCGCCTTTGAGCAGATTTCCTCACTCATTCAGCAGATTCCCACGTTCATTGAGGATATAACGGCCGTAATTGAACAGTTTGCCAGCGAGCCCTTTATCTTTGGCCCGTTTTCCTTCGATACGAGTTCAATTGATTTGGCACTTATTCAGGATCAGCTCCTCGGTCTGGCAGAACCAGCCGTCAGCCAGGGGGGTCAGCTTGTCACCAACGTGGCCACCGCCACGCTCGCCACCCTGGGCAATCTTCTCTTCGTCTTTATCATGTCTATTTACCTGGCCATCGAAATTCCACTGTTAGGGGAGCGCGTTGCCAGCATGGCTCAGCTTCCCGGCTATCGGCAGGATGCTGAGCGACTTCTGCGGGACTTCGGCCGCATTTGGAGTGCTTATCTACGTGGTCAAGTTATTCTGGGGCTGATCATTTTTGTGGTTGTCTGGCTGGGTTTGGCACTGCTTGGCGTGCAAAATTCACTTGCCTTGGGTCTGCTGTCTGGCTTGTTAGAGTTTGTGCCAGTTTTAGGGCCACTGATCGGGGCGGGCGCTGCTATCATTGTGGCATTCTTTCAGCCTGAAACCTTGGGGCAACTGGCAAATTGGCAATTCGCTGGTGTGGTGCTTATCTTCATGCTGATTGTGCAGCAAATTGAAAACAATTTTCTGGTACCGCGAATCGTGGGCGAATCACTCGAATTGCATCCGCTGGTTGTCATTGTGGGGGTATTTATGGGCAGCAGCCTGGCCGGCATTTTGGGCGCCATTTTGGCGGCACCGGTGGTTGCCACGCTCAAATTAGTGGGAGTTTATGCCTGGCGCAAGATGTTTGACCAGCCACCATTTCCCAATCCAGAAAAGGAACAAGGAGAATCTACTTCAGCTAAATTGATAAAGCGAGGACAGGAATTGCTGCCCAAGCGCAAGAAAGAAAGCAAGCCCGAAAAGGAATAGTATTACGGCAAATCATTTTAGCAAGAGTCAGGCAGCCTTATGACACAGTCTGAATTGTTCCAAACGGCCGTAACAAAAGCCAGGGCAGGCGAGCGCAACGAAGCACGCCAACTGTTATTGCAGGTTGTAGAAAGCAATCCACAACATGAGCTTGCCTGGCTATGGCTCAGCGAACTCATCGAAGGGCCAGAAGATAAAATTATCGCGCTAGAAAACGCGCTTACCATCAACCCCAAGCGCAGCCAAACGCAGGCGCGACTCCACCAATTACGCCAACGACAATCCCGCCATCTCAACGGTCAGCATAATGCTGCCATGTCCGCAAGCGAACAGCAGCTGGCAAACATTCGTCAACAAATCTTGAGAGGAAATACGGCAACCGGGCGACAGGAACTTGCCACGTTTTTGCATCTGCATACCAACCACGAAGCGGCCTGGTGGCTGATGGTGCAGCATGCGGATTCGCAGTCAAATCAGCTGGTGGCCCTGGATCATTTACTGCGGCTCAACAACCAGCATACGGAAGCCATAAAGATATTAGCCGACATCATCCCCAAAAAAACGGATACGCTGCAAATGGGACGCATTTATGAACGGTTGGAACAGTGGGAAACGGCCGTCCATTACTATAAACGCGCCCTTAAATCGGCAGACAAACAGAAAGCCCGGGCACGCCTGCGTCAGGCGGAAACACAATTGAGGCTGGAAAACGTCAAAACGACCAGCCCGACAACCACCGTACTGCGTTTGGCCATCGGTCCGAGCCTGCTTTATGCGCTACTCGTTTTGATTCAGTCTGGCTTGAATCCGCTGCGGATCTCTCCCCTGCTGTTCCTGGGCAATATACTTCTTTTTGTGGGGCTGTTGCTGCGGGGCGGCCTGAGCTATGCCCCGGACCATCTTTGGCTGAATCGACTGCGGGAAACGGCCGTTTTCCACCAAGATAGAGCCCTTGCCGCCCTGAGTCGCGTCAGCGTCAGCCTATCCATCTTGTTCCTGCTTCTCCGCTCATTCTCCAGACTGGTGACCTTTATTCTGGATTTCATTACCATATGACGCAGCATCCTGATTTACAGCCCAACCGCTACACCAGCTTTCCCTTCATGACCATGTACATCATCATTGTGAATATGGTTGTTCACATCGGCAAAACCATGGTGGAGGATTCTAATATTGGTCTTTACAACCTCATCATTTACCTTTTTGGCAGCGTCCCAGCACTTGTCATTGGCCAGCAAGGTGCCGGAGCGTTGTCTACCATCACGTCGATTTTTCTGCATGGCGATCTTTTTCATTTGGCCAGCAATATGCTGGCGCTTTGGGCATTTTCTCGGCGGGTTGAAGATGTTTGCGGCCCCTGGCGTTTCCTCGCCTTCTACCTGACCTGTGGCGTTATTGCCGACATCATTAGCATCATGAGTCGCTCTACTGAAGATATTCCCGGAATCGGTGCCAGTGGTGCGGTGTATGGCATCATGGCAGCCTACCTAATTTTATTCCCCCGACGAAAGATCAAGCTGCTCGATTTAAGTCGATATGGCTACTTCACCATCTCATTCAAGCCTTATTGGGTCATCCTCCTTTTCTTTCTCAAAGAGATTCCGATTGCACTGGACGTTTTGTTGACCAACGTTGAATCCAGCGTAGCCCATTGGGCCCATTTAGGTGGTTTTTTCGCTGGAACCCTAATCTTCCTCTTCTTGCGCCCGGATGCGTTCCACCGCTTCCGTAACGAACTCCCGCTGTAATAAAAAAAACCGCCCAACGCACGGAGAGCCTGGCGGTTTTCCAACTAGTCGAACGCCTGTCAGTTACTAGCAAATCACAGAAAGTTCTTTGAAAAGCGAAGCGCGATTTCTCTGTGATTTGCCTTAGTAAAAACCAATTTTCCGCTCATTCCTACTCAAAATTCTTTTTGGTTTTTACGCTAAATGCTGTTGCGGAAAGCGACGGTGCCAATTATGGTTGGGGCTCCCCGTCCGATTCCGGTACCACTGCCAAAACCACTTTGCCAATGTTCTTGTTTTGTGCCACGTAGGCGTGGGCTTCCTGCGCCTGCTCAATCGGAAAAACCGTATCGATTACAGGCGAGAGCTCACCAGAGCGTAAAAGTGGCCAAAAGCCAGATACAAATTGTTCAGTTATTTTGACTTTTTCAGCAGGCGGGCGAGAGCGCAGCGTAGAGCCAACTAGCCGCAGCCGTTTTCTCAGCACCAGCCCCATGTTCATTTCGCCATGCGAGCCGCCCAGCTGCCCAATGTTTACCAAACGGCCGAATGGCTTCAACACCCGCACGTTTCGATCCAGATAGCTACCTCCCACCGGATCCAGAATAAGGTCAACACCCTGATCCTGGGTAGCAGCCAGCACTTTCTCCAAAAAATCTTCTTCTTTGTAATTAACCGCTAGCTCTGCGCCTAGCTTCCGACACGCCAGCAGCTTTTCATTGCTGCCGGCCGTCACAAATACTGTGGCGCCTACAGCGCGTGCCAGCTGGATGGCTGCAGTGCCCACCCCACTGGCTCCGGCATGAATAAGCACCGTTTCCCCGGCAACCAAATCTCCTTCCAAGAAGAGATTGACATAAGCGGTGTACCAGACTTCTGGTACGGCCGTTCCCTGAGCAAACGTCCATCCTTTTGGCAGCTTAATGAGCATCCCCGCCGGCACGGCAACCTGCTCTGCGTACCCGCCGCCAGACAGCAAGGCACAGACGCGGTCGCCTACCTGCCACTCTTCCACATCTTCTCCGACGGCAGCAATAATGCCCGCCATTTCCAGCCCCAAAATTTCGCTGGCACCGGACGGCGGGTTGTAAGCACCACGCGCCTGGAGCAAATCAGCCCGATTAACGGCCGTTGCCTGCACAGTGACCAACACCTCATCCGTCCCAATCGTTACATCCGGTACCGTCTCCCATACCAAAACCGGATTTTGTTTGTCACCCTTCACGACAATTGCCTTCATAATCTTCCCGCCTTAAACTGCAATCCTAATGCCTGTCAAAAGACAATCAGGTAAACTAAATACAATATGGCGCAGGTCAATTGTAACCCATTGACTACCAGTTTTAGGAGATTAACACAAGATGAATGAACGTGAAACCTATACCGTGGAGATTGCAGGCATCACCCGCCATCTGCCTCTGTTTGAAGTCGCCCCAGGCGTACGCATTGCCATCTTCAACATGCTGGGCGACACCATTGTCGTAAAAGCAACCGCCGCAGCCCTGGCCGAGCGGCTCCACAATACCCCTGCCAGCGTCCTCGTCACCGCTGAAGCCAAAGGGATCCCGCTCATTTACGAAATGAGCGCCCTGATGGGGCTCCCTTACATCGTATTGCGCAAATCGTACAAAAGCTACATGGGGGACGCCATTCGCGCTGAGACGATTTCGATCACCACTGGTAAACCACAAACCCTTTATCTGGATGAAAAGGATAAGCAGTTAATCCAGGGCAAGAAAGTCGTACTCATCGACGATGTCATCAGCACGGGCAGTACACTCAAGGGCATGGAAAATGTGGTGGTCCAGGCTGGGGGTGAAATTGTAAAGATTGCGGCCGTTTTCACTGAAGGCGACGCAGATTGGTCACACGTTGTTTCATTGGCCAACCTCCCTGTTTACACCGATTAAGCGCACATGAGCCAAACGCCATCCGCCGCTTCTCTTTCCATTTTTCGCTATCTCTTTGCCTCCGTGGCGGAAGAGATGGGCGTGACGCTGGGACGCGCCGCCTACAGCCCCAACATCAAAGAGCGTCTGGATTTTAGCTGCGCCCTCTTTTTAGGCGACGGCCGTATGCTGGCGCAGGCGGCGCACATCCCCGTTCACTTAGGCGCCATGCCCGCCTCTGTACAGGCCGCCATCGACAAATGTGCCCCGTTTGCCCCTGGTGATGTGGTCATCGTCAACGATCCCTACCAGGGCGGCAACCATCTGCCAGACATCACCCTGGTGTCACCGGTCTTTTTTGCTGATCCATCATCGGTCATCGGGAATACCTCAGACGATCTTGGCATCGCTTCACCGGGCCATGCCACACCCACCTTTTTCGTCGCCAGCCGCGCCCATCATGCGGATGTGGGCGGCATGTCGCCCGGTTCGATGCCGCTCTCCACGGAGCTGTTTCAGGAAGGCATTATTATTCCACCCATCAAGCTGGTAGCGGGCGGGAAGCGCAACGAAGCAGTCTGGCAGCTCATCTTGCGCAATGTGCGCACCCCCGATGAGCGGAATGGCGATTTAGCAGCCCAGCTAGCCGCTCATGCCATTGGCAGCCAGCGGCTCAGCGAAATTGTGAATCGCTACAGTTTGGCCGAAGCGCTGGCTCATGCCGAAGCTTTAATTGAC
>CBDUOF010000056.1:0-18202 GCA_965368765.1 uncultured Anaerolineae bacterium
TACGCCATATGCACGACGCAATATTTTGGGAAACAAGCGTCAGGTACCACATGAGTAAATCCAACAGGTAGCCTCCCCAAAACGGCCGTTTTGTGCTATCTTCTCAACAATAGACTGACTAGTCGGTTTAAGCATGGAGCACAGAAAAATGGATGAATCAGCAAGCAAACGAGATCCTGACCAAACACGTACGCGTATTCTCGACGCAGCGTTAAACATCTTTGCCAGCAAAGGATATTACAACACCCGCATGGATGAAATCGTAGACGAATCCCATACCTCCAAAGGATCGATCTACTTCCATTTCCCCAACAAGGAGCGGCTATTTTTAGCTCTGGTTGATCAGTTTGCCGACCTACTGGAGCGGCGTGTCACCGAGGCCATTCAGCAAGAAGAAGCGGGTATTAACCGGGTGCGCGTCGCGCTGGAAACCTGCCTGACCACCTTTGGCAAATACCGTCGTCCGGCTAAGCTGCTGCTGGTTCAAGCCGTGGGGCTAGGCACCACATTCGAGAACAAGCGCAATGAAGTCAACGACCGCTTCGCTGACCTGATCGCCACCTATCTTCAGGAAGCCATCGACATAGGCGACATCCCCCAAACGGATATTGAAGTCGTCTCTTACGCCTGGATGGGTGCGATTTACGGCGTGATTATTCGCTGGGTCTACACAGGTGAACCTGAATCAGAGCGGATTTTGGATTCCTTGCTGCCGGTGCTTTTAAGGAGTGTGGGGTTTGAAGAATAATGCCGAAATTGCAGATTGGAAATTAGAGATTGACGGAGAAGCTCCAATCTCCAATCTTCAATCCGTTCCAAACGGCCGTCTCATTTCCGTCTCCATCCCAGCGCCAGGGGTAGAAACGGCCGTTTTCCTGCAGCAAGCCCTGGGGCAGGAACGCTTCTTTTGGGCCGAAGCCAACGGCGGGCTGGCGCTGGCCGGCTTTGGCATTGCAGCTGACCTCTTTACCTGGGGCCACGACCGCTTTGCCTCCATCCAGAAGCAGGCGCGCGATCTGTTTGCCAATGCGGTCATTCACGATGAAAAACGGCCGTTGGCTGGACCACGATTATTTGGTGGCTTTTCATTTACGACCGACTTCACGCCAGACAACACCTGGTCGATCCATTATCCGGCTCAATTCGTATTGCCCCATTACCAGCTCGCCCAGCAAAACGGTGAAAGCTGGCTGACGCTCAACGCCATTCTGCCCCCTGACGAATCGCCCGAATCACTGCTGCCCGAACTCAAGGCCGCGCTGGTTACACGATTTGAGTTTTTAAGGCAATGGCGCGGAAGCGCAGAGGGGGGAAGCTTAATATTTGAGGGCCACGCGCAACCAGAGCGAATCAATTACCCAATGTCTTATGAAGATTGGCAGCGGATGATTCGCCACGCGACGGGAACGATGCGCAGTGGCCCGCTGAACAAAGTGGTTCTGTCACGAGTATGTGAAATTCGCTATGCGCAAAAGGTGGCTGTGGATAGCGCATTGGCTTACCTGAATAACAACTACCCCGACTGCTATCGCTTTTTATTTGAGCCACGGCCGTTTCATGCTTTTTACGGTGCCACACCGGAGCTGATTGTGGGGGTGAACGGCCGTGCCTTAACCACAATGGGGCTTGCCGGATCTATCGGACGGGGCCAAACCTCCACCGAAGATAAGACTTTAGCCCAAGAACTGCTTAATTCCGCCAAGAACCAACATGAACACGCCCTCGTCGTTGAATCAATCCGGCGGCGTTTGGCACCTTTAAGCAGTAACCTAAATATCCCTGCTCAGCCTGGCGTCCTCCAACTGGGCTACATTCAGCATTTGCACACACCCATTCAGGCTACCCTACACCGTGCCGATGGCGTCCTGCCCATCCTGCAAAACCTGCACCCCACCCCGGCGCTGGGCGGCCAACCGCGTGAGCTTGCCATGCCCTTCATAAGCCAGGCAGAATCGGTGCCGCGCGGCTGGTACGGTGCACCCGTCGGCTGGCTGGATCACAATCTCGACGGCGCGTTTGGCGTCGCTATTCGCTCCGCCATCGCCCAGGAACGTCGGGTTTGGCTCTACGCGGGCGCCGGCATCGTCGCCGACTCCGACCCGCAAGCCGAATGGGAGGAGACGGCACTGAAGTTTCGGCCGATGTTGAATGCGTTGGGATTGGAAATTGGAGATTAGGGATTTCTTGAACAAAATGGAAGCTTGATTTATCAGGCGCCAACGACCAGGCTGAGGCTTCAGCCTTAGCTGATTCCGGTGACATCTAAATGAATCCAAACATCTTTTTGGCACACCAGTTCGTCAACAATCTCGCCACCTCCGGCCTAACGGCCGTTGTCATTTCCCCCGGTTCTCGTTCCACACCACTAACGCTGGCCTTTGATGCCCATCCAAAAATCGAGACATTTGTGCATCTGGACGAACGCGGTGCGGGCTTTTTTGCTCTAGGCATAGCCGTTGCCAGCGATAGGCCAGTGGCGCTGGTTTGCACGTCGGGAACGGCCGTTGCCAACTACCTCCCCGCCATTGTTGAAGCCCAAATGAGCCAGGTTCCACTGCTTATCCTGACGGGTGACCGCCCCCCCGAACTGCGCCACAGCGGGGCTAACCAGACCATCGATCAGGTAAAACTTTTTGGCGATCAGGTGCTGTGGGCTGTGGACATGCCACTGCCCGAAGAAAATCCTCCAGAAGTTGCTTCACGAAATGTGCAAACGACGGCCGTTCGCGCCTACGCCACCGCCAACGGAATCCGCAAAGGGTCGGTGCATGTGAACTTTCCATTTCGTAAACCGTTGGAGCCGGAAGCAAGTGAAAAGTGGAAAGTGATAAGTGAAAAGTTGTTCACAATTCATAATATTGCCAGGGGTAAACTGTGCCCTACCCCTGAGCAAATTGATTGGTTAACGGCCGTATTCCAGCAACACGCCCACGGGCTCATCATCTGCGGCCCGCGCTGCCCCAGCGGCAATTTTCCCCAGGCGGTGACGGAGTTTGCCCGCCACATTGGCTACCCCATTTTGGCCGACGCCATTTCTGGGGTTCGTTTTCAACGCAAAGACGCGGAGGCTACAGAGATAAAATCTATAGCGAACACGGCCCGCCAATCCGCGAAATCTGCTGATGAAATAATCATTAGCGGCTACGAAACATTTTTGCAAAGTGATCCCGGCTGGCCAGAACCAGAAATCATTGTGCGCTTTGGTGCGGTGCCTACTAGCAAATGGCTCAACGCTTATCTGGATAAAATCAATCCGGCGGTGCGGCTCCATATCCGTGAAAATGGCGTCTGGGCCGATGACAGCCACCGCACCGGCCACTTTTTGCAGCTGAATGAAACGGCCGTGTGCCAACAACTCACCGAACTATTACCGGAGCGAGCCAGCACTCCCTGGTTAGCCACCGTCCGCCAAACCGAGCTAGCTTGCCAGACCCGTTTACAAACCGCCCTGACAGTGCCATTTTTTGATGGCGCCATTGTAGCTGATGTTGCGGAATTAATTCCCGAAGATAGCATCTTGTTTATGGGCAACAGTTCCCCAATTCGGCATTTGGATCAATACGGCCGTTCCCAGACCAAGCAGCTTACGCCTTACGCCAATCGTGGAGCCAGCGGCATCGACGGCAATCTGGCCACCGCTTTGGGGATGTACGCCGCCAGCAAACGGCCGCTCGTCGCTGTTGTGGGTGACATCACCTTTTTCCACGATATGAACAGCTTGCTATTAATAAAAACGCTAACGCAGAGGCGCGGAGGCGCAGAAAAGAATGATTTAGTAGGCTCCAGCCAGCCTCCTGACCGTCCTGAACAGTGGCACGGTGGGGACACCGGCCACAGCGAAGAGGAAAAACCGGATACCTCCGCGTTCTCTGCCCAGTCCGTGACTGGCCCTTTGCGGTTAAATCAAAGTATCACCATCGTCCTGCTGCACAACGACGGTGGCAGCATCTTCAATCGGCTGCCCATTGCCCAAATCGATCCCCCCTTCACCGAGCTATTTCTTACACCCCATGGCCTCGATTTTGAGCCGGTTTGCCGCATGTTTGGCCTGGACTACATCCGCGCCGACAGCCGCGAAGCATTCCGCACCGCCTTTGCCCACAGCGTGCATGACCATACGCCGCGCGTTATTGCCGTCCACACCAACAACCAGCAGGACGAAGCCATTCGGCAGGAGATTAACAAAACAGTTTTGGCAAATTTAAGGAAGTAATTGCGAAATTGAGCATTATGAACGATTGGCTACACGAACAAACGGCCGTATCCCCCCACAAACTTGCCCTCATCATCGATGAGAAACGTTGGAACTACGGTCAACTCAACCAGATGGTCAACGCCACCTGCGCCAAATTACAGGATAAAGGCGTCCGAGCGGGCCATTTTGTTGCTGTCCTGTTACCCAACGGGCTAGCCAACGTCTGTCTGGTTCATGCCCTGGCCCGGCTAGGCGCCATCCTCGTGCCGCTCAATATTCGTCTCACCCCCACCGAACTCCGCTGGCAGCTTAAACAGGTCACCGCCAAATGGCTCCTGGTCGACAAGATCGACCCTGAATTATTACTTGAAGATTGTGAACAGTTAATTGTGAATGAAACCTGGCTCATTCAGGAAAATTCAATCAAAATTCTCAACTCACCGTTCACCATTCACAGATTCCAATCCATCGTTTTTACCTCTGGCACCTCCGGCAAACCCAAAGGCGTGCTGCTCACCTTTGCCAACCATTTTTGGAGCGCCAACGCCTCGGCTTACCGGCTGGGGATTAATCCCTATGACATTTGGCTAAGCGTGCTGCCACTGTATCATGTGGGTGGGCTTGCGGTGCTGTTTAGAAGCTGCTTGTACGGCACGGCCGTTTCCCTGCACACCCGCTTCGACCCGGAAAAAATCAACCACGACCTCGATATAAACCCTATCACGATGATTTCTCTGGTGCCCACCATGCTGCACCGCCTGCTGCAATCTCGCACATACTGGCCCACCAGCCTGCGCCTCATCCTCCTCGGCGGCGCTGCCGCCGCGCCAGCGTTGGTAGAACGGGCCAATCTGCTGCCTCGTGCGTCAGCCCACATTGAACAATCCATTCACCATTCACAAGTTCCCCTCGTCGCCCCCACCTACGGCCTCACCGAAGCAGCCTCCCAGGTGGCCACCATGCTGCCCGCCGACGCCGCAAACAAAGCCGGCAGCGTGGGCAAGCCACTCATGTTTACCCAAGTCAAAATTGTCGATGAAGCGGGCGAGGAACGGCCGTCTAACGAAATTGGCGAAATTGTCGTGACGGGACCAACGGTGATGGCTGGATATTACCAAAAGGAGATTAGAGATTTGAGAATGGAGAGTAGCCAATCTCCATTCTCCACTCTTCAATCTCCAATCAACACCATTCACACCGGCGACCTCGGCTATTTGGACGCCGACGGCGATCTCTTCCTCGTCCAGCGGCGCAGCGATTTGATTGTGTCGGGTGGTGAGAATATTTATCCAGCAGAGGTGGAAGCCGTGTTGAGAATGCATACGGCCGTTACCGAAGCGTGCGTTGTGGGTCTTCCCGACGCTGAATGGGGGCAGCGCGTAGTGGCAATGGTGCAAGTGGGGGAAGATACGGCCGTTACGCCCAACGACCTCATCACCTTTTGTCGCAAACATCTTGCGGGCTATAAAATCCCCCGCCAATTTGAATTCGCTATACAGCTACCGCTAACGGCATCGGGGAAAATCGGCCGTAAAAAGGTCGAAGAAATCATATCAGACACGGAGAATTAAGATGAGCAGCACGTATCGCACACCTGAAGAACTTAAAAAAGCAACCAAGAAGAAAAAAATCAACCATCTGCGTAATCTGTTAGCGCCATTCGCGCCAATCTGCGGATAAAAACAAAGGAGCAATTCATGAAGATCGTATCCGTAGAAACCTTCGTCGTGGGCGTGCCACCGCCCCATTTTGGCGGCCGTTACTGGATTTTTCTCAAGCTTGTCACCGATGGTGGCGTAGTCGGCTATGGCGAAGTTTACTCCGTGCCTTTCCACCCGCATGTGGTCGCAAAAATGATTGAAGATGTGTGCCAGCGGCACGTCATCGGTGCCGATCCTTTCCAGATTGAGCGGCTGTGGCGCATCATCTACTCCAGTGGCTACACGCAGCGACCCGACACTTCGATTTTGGGCATTCTCAGCGGCATCGAGATGGCCTGCTGGGACATCATCGGCAAAGAGGTGAACAAGCCCGTTTACGCCTTGCTGGGCGGCCAGGTACATGAAAAACTGCGCGCTTACACCTACATCTACCCTCAGCCAGGGGATAAAACCGACGTGTACCGGGATGCGGAGCTGGCGGCTGTACGTGCTTTGGAATATGTCCAGATGGGCTTTACGGCCGTAAAGTTCGACCCCGTCAGCTTCTATTCCGCCTTCGACCCGCGCCAGCTCTCGCTAGAAGCCCTCGACCATGCCGAAAATTTCGTCAAGACCCTGCGCGACGCCGTCGGCAGCCGCGCCGACCTGCTCTTTGGCACCCACGGCCAAATGACCCCCGCCGCCGCCATTCGCCTGGCGCAACGGCTAGAAAAATACGATCCGCTGTGGCTGGAAGAACCCACCCCACCCGACAACCCCATCGAAATGGCAGCAGTCGCCCGCGCCACGACGATCCCCATCGCTACCGGGGAGCGTCTGGCCACCAAATACGAATTTGCCCAACTGCTGCACCATCGCTCCGCCGCCATTTGGCAGATGGCTTTGGGCCGCGTTGGCGGCATTTTGGAAGCCAAAAAAATCGCCGGCATGGCTGAAGCGCACTACATTCAGATTGCTCCCCATCTCTACTGCGGCCCCATTGCCGCCGCCGCCGACATCCAGCTAAGCACCTGCATTCCCAACTTTCTCATTCAGGAAAGCATTCTCACCTGGGGCGATTTTCACGCCAAGGTGCTGAAACGGCCGTTACAGTGGCAAGATGGCTACATTATCCCCCCAACCGAACCTGGCTTGGGAGTCGAATTGGATGAAACGGCCGTTGCCAACTATCCTTACACCGGGCATCAACTTCATTTAGAGATGACAGAGCAGCCCGTCTAACTTCCCCAAATCAAATTTGCAACCCCCCGTTTTTAAAAATGCCTGCTTGCTACATTAACCAGGCATTAATTTTTTCTGCCTAAATAGATCCAAGACTTTTTGGCCATCGTATCCATTAGGGAATGGGCTGCCCAACGCCATTCCCTCTATCTTTCATCACAACCCTCATTCAAGCCATTATCCAACCGGAGACGCCCATGGTTTGATTTCAAGCAAGCAGAATTCACCCTCAACAGACAGATTAGAAGAGCGATTCCCAATAGGAGTAAAAATGAGCAAGAAGTCAATTGTTGTGCTAGTAACTTTACTGTTTGGTTTAACCATCGTGGCAACGGCCGTTGCCAGCAGCCACGAACCAATTGAAAACCCCATACCTGAGCCGATTACTGAAGGTAGTGTCCAGGTGCGATTAGAAACGGTCGCGTCAGGCATTACCGCCCCCTTGTGGGGCACGGCTGTTTCAGATCGATGTCACGGTGGCCTGTTTGTCGTAGACCAAGTCGGCATCTTGTGGCACGTCAGCATGCCTTCCGGCCAGAAAACAGTTTTTCTTGACGTGAGCGATCGGCTGGTGCCGCTTGGCGCATTTGGCCCCGGCTCCTTTGACGAGCGCGGCTTTTTGGGCGTGGCATTCCATCCAGACTATGCCGTAAACGGTTTGCTCTACACCTATACCTCTGAGCCGGTAGCGGGTGATGCCGACTTCTCCACAATCCCCGCTGGTGAAACCGCCAACCATCAGGCAGTGGTAACCGAATGGCAGGTCTCACAGCCGTGTCGCTCCATCGCAGATGCCGACAGCGCACGTGAAATAATTCGCATTGATGAGCCTCAGTTCAACCACGACGGTGGAGCATTAAACTTCGGCCCCGATGGCCTGTTGTACGTCGCCTTAGGCGACGGCGGCGGGCGTGATGATGAGGGCATTGGCCATAGTCCTGCGGGGAACGGCCAGGATGCCAGCAATATTTTGGGTACCATCGTGCGAATCGACCCCAACGGGCACAATTCAGCCAATGGCCAATACGGCATCCCTGCAGACAATCCTTTTGTCGGGCAGGCCGATCATGTTGAAGAAATCTATGCCTACGGCCTGCGCAATCCGTATCGCTTCTCATTTGATTCACAGACCGGTGAGATGTACATTGCCGACGTTGGCCAGGGCGATCTGGAAGAAGTAAATATCGGTTGGCCTGGAGCCAACTATGGCTGGAACACTAAGGAAGGCTCTTTCTGCTTCGATCCGAACGGCGCAGAACCGGGCTTCGTCTTTGACTGCGATCAGGATTACCCCGATTTGGTTGACCCCATAGCGGAATATGATCATGATGAAGGCGTCGCCATCGTAGGCGGCTTTGTCTATCGCGGCAACCGCATCCCCGGCCTGCACGGTCACTATGTATTCGGCGAGTTTTCCCAAACTTTTAGCAATGACGGCCGTTTATTCTATCTCGACGACAACCAAGAAATTGTTGAGATGCAAATTGCCGGACAGGAAAATTTGGGGATGTCTTTGCTAGGCTTTGGTCAGGATACGCAGGGCGAACTGTACGTTCTGGCTAACACCACAGGCACACCTTTTGGCGACACGGGTGTGGTAATGCGAATTGTGCCGGATAACCGTCGGCACTTCGAAGCAAATCTGAGCGGGGCAGAAGAAACAACACCCGTTGATACGGATGCAGTAGGTCTGGCCACGTTCGACGTTAATGCTTCAGGAACGGCCGTTCGTTACATCCTGAATGTGAGGGACATTGAAAATGTGGTGGCTTCCCATATTCACTGTGGCCCGATAGGCCAAAATGGCCCCGTTGGCGTCACTCTGTTTAGCGGAGGACCCATTTCCCTGGATGGCGTTCTGGCTCGCGGCATTATCGCCGAACCCAATGCAGGTAACAGCTGTGGCTGGTCAACGGTTGCCGACGTGATTGCTGCCCTCCGTAGCGATGATACCTATGTCAACGTTCACACCACAGCCAATCCACCCGGCGAAATTCGCGGCCAGATCAGATAATCTGATTTGATTTACCGTCATTAAGCGATACAGAAGAGGCCGGCAGATGTCTGGCCTCTTCTTCTTTGGCAGCCATTGCGCTGGAAAACGCATTTGCACTGATTACGCTTTTTCGGCATAACTGTGGCTACGTATGGACAATAAATCGAAAAAATCTATCGTGATCATTCTGTCTGCCTTGGGAGTTGGCTGCCTCTTGCTCATTTGTGTAAGCGTGCCAATTTACTTATTATTATTTGGCGCGGGCAATCCGTTGGTAACAGCCGCACCTATTGAGACAACGGCCCTTACCGCCAATCAACTGGCGCAGTGCCGCGAAGTCATGGGAATCAAAGCGGACGTTGAGCTTGTCGGGGAATATTATCTGTACACCCCGGGATTTTTAGATGACAGTCTCGAATGCCGGGTGAGAGTTCACACTGACAATGTAGAGGAGATTTTCGATCTGTCGATTATTGATCCTATGAAATCGGGAAGCCAGCAGCTTGCGCCAGGGCGTTTTGTTGAACTCACAATCAGCAAGCCTGAACCCGGCCTGTTCATCATCGAAGGTTTTTGGTTTCAGACATAGTGAGTTGCCTCAGATTCTAAATGCCGGTGTTAATAAGCCGCAGCGCTACCCCAAACAGGAAAAGGTTGCTAAAGGCCAGCACCCACTGTCCCCGGTTGGAATCATCACCGCGCAGGGCAGTGAAGTAGATGAAAGGTAAAAAGACGACAACAAACGCTCCATACAGAATATGGACTTCAGCGCGAGCCAAAGCCGAGAGACGGCCGTTTACCCATAGCACCACCCCAATAATTGCCTGCAAAATAAACAAGCCTTGTCCAATGGCCACAGCGCCCAAATAGCTGCCGTCCACGACCTGGCCCCGAATTGCCCGAACCAACCCCCATAAGCCAATCGCTAAGAAAAACATCCAGGCCATGTTAGACAGCCCTTCATGTAACACAATTACAAATTCCATCCTACTCTCCTACTTATGATTCTGTCCTTCGATTGTCCCTCTTCCATCAAACCCTACAATTGGTTACAATCGCCATCTATGAACAAATTGGCGACAGACCCCACCAACAATCAGACCGACGCCTACGAGCAGGCGTTGGATTATCTCTATAGTTTTATCAACTTTGAACATAAAAAGCAGGACCGGTACATGGCCAGCAAGCTAGACCACACCCGTCCCCACCGCTTGTTGGATGCGCTGCATGCACCGCACACCCGTTTCCCGGCCATCCACATAGCTGGCACCAAAGGAAAAGGCTCTACTGCCGCCATTTGCGCCTTTACTTTGCGCGCCGCTGGCTACAAAGTTGGCCTCTACACCTCTCCCCACCTCCAGGACTTCCGTGAGCGGATTCGTATTTTAACACCAGATGATGCAGACGGCCGTATTGCCAAACCTCAATTTGTCCATCATATCAACCAAATCCGGTCGTTGGAAGCCGACTTCCCCGACATCACCTGGTTTGAGATTCTCACCGCGATTGCTTTCCTGCACTTTGCTGAAAGTGGCGTCGACGTTGCCGTGGTGGAAGTGGGGCTGGGCGGCCGACTGGACGCGACCAATGTCCTCACGCCGCTTGTCTCCGTCATTACGCGGTTAAGCCTGGACCATACGGCCCTGTTAGGCAATACGCTGCGCCAGATCGCTTACGAAAAGGGCGGGATCATCAAGTCTGGCATCCCCATCATCACGGCCAACCAGGAACCGGAAGCCCTGGCCAAACTAAGGGAAATTGCCCAGGAGCGACGGTCACCGCTCACAATTGTAGGACAAGATTGGCAATATGAAGCAGGCAGCGCCACGGGCTCATCGCCAGACACTTTCATGTCGCCCGATCAGCAAACGCTCATCATCCGCCGGAACCCCAGGTCACAGCTAGTCCCGCGTAACGGCCGTGTCCATTTGCCCCTGGCCGGCGACCACCAGCTAGAAAACGCCACCGTCGCGCTCGCAACCCTCGACCATGTCTATCCACATTTTCCACGGCTCAGCCTGGCAACCCTCCAGGCAGGGCTGGCCAGCGTCAAGTGGCCAGGGCGTTTAGATATGATTCACTCTGGCGATGATGCGACCCCTATACTGTTGGTCGATTGCGCCCATAATCCAGACTCTGCCCACAAATTGCGCGATGCGCTACACCATAGCTTTCGCTATAAAAATCTCTGGCTCATTTTTGGCGCACCCGCCGACAAAGATGTCCCCAAAATATTGGCCGAGCTGCTGCCCCTGGCTCACCACACCGTCGTTACCACCGCCAGCCATCCGCGCTCCGCGACGCCAGAAGAGCTGGCAGCCATCAGTGCCGAATTGGGATTTAAGGTAACGGCCGTTCCCGATATGGCCACAGCCCTTAACTCCACCTGGCAGCAGGCCCAACCTGGCGATCTCATCTGCGTCACTGGCTCAATTGTGGTTGTTGGTGATTTGCTAAATCAATGGGAAAGTCTACAATCCCAATTACTTAATTACCAGGTTACACAGACAGATTCCCGTCAGAAATTGGAGATTAGAGAGTAGAGGTTGTCAATCTCTATTTCCCCAGTCTCCAATCTCAATTTTCAGGTTTCCAACGGAAAAAACTATGTCCCTAGATGAAGAATTCGGCTTCGGCCAATACCCAGATTTACTCGATGCCATGCCTGGGCTGGAAGATGATCTTTTCCCCCAGCGTGACGAAACGGCCGACGAAAATGGCCACATCGAGCTTGCCTTCTTGCCGCTTCGCGACATTGTCCTCTTTCCGCAGATGGTCATGCCCCTCTTTGTCGGGCGCGAACGCTCCCTGGCTGCGGTTAAAGCCGCCATCGCCAACGACGAAAACATGGTCGTTTCTGCCCAGCGCAACAGCGAAGTCACCGAACCTGGTGCCAGCGACATTTACAGTTTGGGAACCGAAATCACAATCGGCAAGGCGCTAAAAATGCCGGATAACAGCACCAGCGTTCTGGCCCAGGGGCGGCGGCGCGTAGAAATTATCGAGTTTACACAGTGGGATCCATACATTCGCGTACGGGCCAAGGTCATCTATGAACCACTCGAGTGGGATCGCAATACCGATGCCCTCATGCGTGCCGTGCTTACCCTGTTCGAAAAAACCGTCATGCTCAACCGCAACATGCCGGAAGATGCCTACACGTTTGCCATCAACATCGATGAACCGGGCTGGTTGGCCGATTTCGTGGCCTCCACGCTCAACATTCCAATCGAAATGCGTCAGGATGTACTAGAAACCTTTGATCCAGGAGAACGTCTGCAAAAAGTGAGTATGCTGCTGGCCAAAGAATTAGAAGTCCTGGAGTTGGAAGATAAAATTCATTCCCAGGTTCAGCAAGAAATGGACCGTTCCCAGCGGGAACATTTTTTGCGCGAACAGATGCGCGTCATTCAGGGAGAGCTTGGCGAAGCCGACTTATTTACCCAGGAAATTACTGAAGTGCGAGAGCTAGCCGCTGCCAAGCCGCTGCCCGACGCTGTCCGCGCCAAAATGGACAAAGAGATTGCCCGCTTGGGCGCTATGCCGCCCATGTCGCCCGAAGTAGGCATCATTCGAACCTATATCGATTGGGTGCTGTCCCTGCCCTGGCTGGAGACGTCTGAAGACAATTTAGACGTCGCTCACGCGTCTGAGGTGCTGGACAATGACCATTATGGTCTGGACAAAGTGAAAGATCGCATTCTTGAGTATATTGCCGTCAAGAAGATTGCGTCGGACAAAATGCGTAGTCCCATTTTGTGTTTTGTTGGCCCGCCCGGAACTGGGAAAACGTCAATCGGCCGTTCGATTGCCAATGCGCTGGGCCGGGAATTTGTGCGCATTAGCCTGGGTGGCGTCCGTGACGAAGCTGAAATTCGGGGCCATCGCCGCACCTACATTGGCGCACTGCCGGGCCGAATTATTCAGGCGATGAAGCGCGCTGGCACGCGCAACCCGCTCTTCATGTTGGATGAGATTGACAAGCTGGGCAATGACTTCCGCGGCGATCCATCGGCTGCCCTGCTGGAAGTGCTAGATCCTGAACAGAATTACAGTTTCGCCGATCATTACCTGGATTTAGATTACGATCTTTCCCAAATTTTGTTTGTCACCACGGCCAACTATTTGGACACGATTCCGCCTGCCTTGCAAGATCGTATGGAGATCATTGAGTTTTCTGGCTATTTGGAAGAAGAGAAGCTGGAGATTTGCCGCCAATTTTTGGTGCAGCAGCAGTTGGAGGCGCATGGCCTAAGCGATCGAGGCATTGAGCTGATGGATGAGGCACTTCAAGCCGTGATTCGCCAATACACGCACGAGGCCGGGGTACGCAACCTGGAACGCGAAGTAGCCAACGTGTGCCGTAAAATTGCCCGGGATGTGGCAGAGGAACGGCCGTTTCCCCACAAAATTACCGCCGAAGAAATAGAAAAATTACTGGGCCCACCCCGCTACTCACCTGAAATGCTTCAAGATGAAGACCAGGTAGGCATTGCCACTGGCGCGGCCTGGACCGCTGCCGGAGGTGACATCATGTTCATCGAGGTGAATCTGATGCCGGGCAAGGGAAACCTGACGCTTACAGGCCAGCTGGGCGACGTCATGCAAGAAAGCGCCCGTGCCGCCCTCACCTACACTCGCAGCCAGGCCGACCTGCTCGGCATCGACAGCGATCGCTTTGAAAAGACAGACATTCACATCCATGTTCCAGAAGGTGCAGTACCCAAAGATGGGCCTTCGGCAGGTGTATCGCTGGCCAGCGCGCTCATCTCTGCCTTCACCAAACGGCCGATTTACCGCACCGTCAGCATGACAGGGGAAACCACGTTGCGTGGTCGGGTGCTGCCGGTGGGTGGCATACGCGAGAAAGCATTGGCAGCGCGCCGCGCAGGCATTACCAAATTTGTGCTGCCCAAGAAAAACGAGCGCGATTTAGAAAATATCCCGGAACGACTCCGGGAAGATGTTGAGTTTGTATTGGTGGAAAAGGTGAGTGAGGTGGTGGCTGCCGTGATGCATCCGGCGCAACCACAGATCAAGAAACGGCCGTCTCGCCAACAGCCCCCGATGCCAAATATTCCGCCAGCCAGCACACCGCCTTCCTGAAAAAGGAACAGGTAGCGCACGGCCAAAGCCTACGCTTCATGCATGCCGTTCTTCTCCCCGGCAATAGGCATAAACTTGTACGTTTGCATTTCGGCATCCACGCTAAACCAGGGATGGTATCGTTCCTGGATTTCTTCCAGTGGGTAAACAAGTTGCCGTTTTTGCGTGGTTTCCAAAATGAACCGACGGCCGTCTTCCTGAAATGCCACCCAGGCATGGGCGCTCTGGCTGGCCCCGTTGCGACTATCGCCCCATCGCATGCGCCCAACGACAAATTCCGCCGGAATATTTAGCTCCTTCAACTTACGCCACGCCCAGAGGGCATGATCTTCGCAATCACCCTTTTTCAATTTCTCAAATTCCCCCGGGTGCTGCCAGACGTCCCGCTGATTAAACAGCTCTGTGTCCGACACATAGTCGCACTGCTGCAGCCAGCGGCAAATGTCCTCAACCGACTGCACCGAGACGCGACTCTTGCCTTCAAGATAGTGGGAAAACGGCCGTCTGGACCCCGCGCCAAATTGCGTATGATGCACGGCAACCGGTTCTTTCTCGAACGTCAACGGCAGTTTATAATGGTAGACCATCATCTCCAGCAGTTGGGCCAATGGGATAGGCATCTCCTGTTGCGTAATCCGCAAGGAACGGCCGTTAATCAACGACAGCACCAGCACCACAGAATCCTCCACCGAAGGCCGACTTGAGCGAATAGCAACCAGCCGCGCCGCGTACAAATTTTCCAGCAGGAATTCCCGCTTGTGCAGCGGGTGCTGAATGACAATCCGGTCCGGCAGCAGCGTCAATCGCCAGGTGAAATAAAAGCTCAGGTAGAAAAACGTGCCGCTGATAAACAAAGGCCACAGGCCAAAAAAGAGCCGTCCGGCAAACGCGAACCCCGTTTCGTCCAAAGCACTCCAAATGATACCGCCACCCACAGCCAGGGTAAGCAGGCTAATGCCTAAGCCAAACAAGAAGGCACGGAAACGGCCGTTCACCGTCTGCGGCAGCGGTTGGCGAATCAATGCTTGTTGCTCAACCCGTAACGCAGGTGCCCGGTGCCTCAGCTCTCCCATCAAATCGAACACGTCATCAATATGGCGCTCAATCCAAACCGTGCGGTTTTGGCTCTTGATGACGAGGGCCACCTCCCCGCGCTTAACCGACTCAATCGTGTCGTAGCGCAGTTGGATAGTACGGCCGAACTGCGCTATCGTCACGTCGCTGGGCGACAACGTCACCTGCACGAATGTTCCCAGCAGTGACCAAAGCGCGTACAGGGTATAGAAACCAATCAACACCTCGACGGCAAACAGCCAGCCGCGCCCTGTCTCTGGCCAAATGGCCCAGACAGTACCGCCAATGCCCAGGGTAAAGGGAAATAAGACGATCCATAGAATGCGGAAAAAACGGCCGTGTTGGTATCTTTTTATCATAGCAATGGGTACAATCATACTCGGTTTATTAACAGCTTACCCGAATTGCTTACGGTTTGAATTGCCAATAGGATAAACGGCTATTCTCATACGCAGTTTAGGTAACGTTTATCAATTTTTTACATCTTTGTGCCAGAATACAGTTTTGAAATTTTAGGCTTGCTTGTTTTCTAACGCTATGCTTTGGAGGTTCCACCCATGAAAAGAAAAACGACACATGTATTAACGCTACTGATGCTGCTTGGTTTACTTCTCGCTGCCTGCGGCAGTGCCGCGTCCACGACAGCAGCCGTTGTTCCCAACCCGGATGCAGAAAATTCAGATGGCATCGTCAATACGTCCGTTCAAACCAATGTGGCGGCGCAAGACGATACGGCCGTTTCTGATGAAATTGTCACCACCCAAACCTACATCGACCTGTACAATCGTCTCAACCCGTCCGTCGTCAACATCCAGGTTGTTAGTGAAGGCAACCAACAAGTCATCAACCAGTTCCAAATCATCCCAGATCCAGATAACCCGGACCAGGAGCTGCCAGAAGGCTTCCCGGATCTTCCAGAGGATTTCCATCAGCAGCTGGAAGCAATTCCTCAACAATCCCAGGGATCCGGTTTTGTTTACGACAAAGAAGGTCACATTATCACCAACAACCACGTTGTGGCCGACGCCATTCGTGTCACCGTCGTCTTCTCAGATGACAGTGAAGCCGACGCCACTATTGTGGGCACAGACCCCGGTTCCGATCTTGCCGTCATTAAGGTAGATGTCGATCCAGATCGCCTCTTCCCGGTTGTTGTCGGGAATTCAGATAACTTACAGGTTGGTCAACTTGTGGCCACCATTGGCAATCCCTTTGGCCTTTCCGGCTCCATGTCCACCGGCATCGTCTCAGGCCTGGGCCGTTTGCTGCCCGGTGGCGCTGCCGCGCCAGGAGGCCAGCGCTTTAACATTCCAGACATTATCCAAACCGATGCGGCCGTTAACCCTGGAAATTCCGGCGGTCCATTGCTTAACCTCCAGGGAGAGGTGATCGGCGTCAATACCGCTATTCAAACCAACGGCAACGCGGCCTTTGGAACGACGCCAACCTTTGGCGGTATCAGCTATGTCGTCCCCAGCAATATTGTGAGTCAGGTTGTGCCGCAGCTCATTGAGAATGGGGAAATTGCCTATCCCTGGCTGGGCATCTCCGGCTCGACGCTTACCGACGATCTGGCTCTGGCGATGGATTTACCAGCGGAGCAGGCAGGCGTGCTCGTCTTTGGCATCGTAGACGATAGCCCAGCGGCCAAAGCTGGATTACGCGGCAGCGAAGAGCAGATCACCATCGACGGTCTGAACGCCCTCATTGGTGGTGACATTATCGTACAAATGAACGATGAGCCTATCAACGATTTTGACGATCTGCTTACCTACATTGTGCGGGAAACCAGCGTCGGGCAATCGGTTACCTTACAAATTTTGCGCGATGGCGAATTGGAAGAAGTCGAGTTGACCTTAGAGGCGCGGCCCGAGTAAGAAGCGTGACCAGTGGACCACTTTGCCGCAAATAAACGGCGGAGCTGCCCACTGGCGAACGCGTCCCCTGTCTTGTTCTCCCTCTTCATGCTAAAATATGCGCAAGACTATTTTGCGAGGATTAATCGTGGAAAATATTATTGATGTAACCGAAAAGACATTCATTCAGGATGTGTTGGAACAATCAGAAGATTTGCCTGTCATTGTTGATTTTTGGGCGCCCTGGTGCGGTCCATGCCGCATGTTAAGCCCCCTTTTGGAAAAATTGGCGGCTGATCCTTCTTTAAACTTTATTCTGGCGAAAGTGAACGTGGATAACAATCCAAACCTTTCTATGCAGTATCGCGTTCAGGGTATTCCGGCCGTTTTGGCCTTTTTAGATGGCGAAGTTGTTGATGAGTTTGTGGGCGTGAAGCCGGAACCATTTATTCGCCAGTTCATTGAGCAGCTTATCCCCGGCGAACTAGATGAGCTATTAAGTGATGCCCAAAGTCTATTGGCCACTCGCCACTGGATCAAAGCAGAGCACGCGTTTCGTGAACTTTTGGAAGAACATCCAAACCGACCCGATTTGGCACTTAATCTTGCCAAATCGTTATTGGCCCAGGCTGAAGGCTGCGAAGCACGGGATTATTTAGAAAGTATTAAAGATGGTGCGGAGCTGGTTGAAGCCGAAAATTTGCTGCCGCTAGCTAACTATTTGTGCACCGTTACCGAAGATCTTACAGATCCGGCAGAACTCGCTGAAATCGAAGTGCAATACAGACAGGCTGCGCGGTTAATTAGTCGTGGCAACCTGGCAGCCGCTATGGACGGTTTGTTGGATGTGCTGCGGCAAGATAAGCGCTATAGTCAGGCCAGACAAGTCATGGTGGGCATTTTTACCCTGCTAGGAAACGACGACGACCTCACGCAGCAGTATCGGCCCGAACTGGCTTCCGTTCTATTTTAAAAGAAGGGCAAGGGGCACAGAGGGCGTGGTGAACTCGAGCATAGCTCAGAAAAGGGTCAACACAATCTCTGTGTCCTTTTTTGTATGATTGTTTCGTCGAAGGTTACGGCCGCTTTTCAT
>CBDUOF010000057.1:0-17675 GCA_965368765.1 uncultured Anaerolineae bacterium
GGGAAGATACGGCCGTCTCTAACCCACACATCGCTGAAAAAAGATCGCATATCCTGATCGTCGATGACGAGCCAGAAATTGCTGAATCCTTGGCTGACTTTCTCGTCAAGAAGGCAAATTTTCTGGTCTCGTCAGCGCGTGACGGCCAAGAAGCAATCGATTTTCTGCAGGCCACCATCGCCAATAACGATCCAGAAATCGACCTCGTCTTGCTCGACATGCGCATGCCCAATCTGTCCGGGCTGGATGTCTTAAACTGGATTCGTGACCATACCCTGCTGCAATACACTCGTGTCGTGCTGCTTACGGCTGCCGCTGGCAGCAGCGAGAAGGTAGAAGCCCTTACCGCTGGCGCGGACGATTACATCACCAAACCGTATCGTCCCCAGGAGCTTCTGGCCCGGGTCAACACCATTTTGCGCACCCAGCAGCTGGAAAAGCAGCTTCAACGGCAAAGCCAGCAGCTTGCGGCACTGAATCGCATTGGGCAAATGGTCGCAGCGACGCTGGAAGTGTCTGAAGTGTTGGCAACGGCCGTTGCCGGCGTTGAACAGCTGTTGGGCATTGAACTGGCTGGCGTCTTGATGGTTGAAGGTGGCAGCAACCTACGCTACCAAAACTTGCAGGGTCAGCATGGTCCGTTGCCCGTTACGGCCGTTCCCACGATTCCCGTAGGGGAAGGCATTTTGGGGCTTGCCTTTCAGGAGCAAACGGCCGTTATTTTGAACCAACCTGCGACAGACGGCCGTTTCCGACCGGAGATAGATGCGCCGCCAAACTTTCAGGTCAACGCCATTATTGCCGCCCCGCTTGTCGTGCGTGGCCGTCCCGTTGGCCTCATCAGCGCATTCAACAAGACAGACGGCCGCTTCACCGAAGTGGATCTCGATCTCCTGGCCTCACTCGCCAGTTCCATCAGCGAAGCCGTGGAAAACGCCTGGCTTTTTACCCGTATCCGCCAACGCCAACAAGAGATGCTAGAAAGCCGCAATACCCTGCAAGCACTCATCGACGGCATTCCCCACCCCATTTACACCATCAACGACGATTGGCAGCTTGTGGGCATCAACAAAAGCAAAGCCGACGAGCTGGACACCGTTCCCGAACACCTGGTCAACAAAGTGTGTTACGAAACATTCTTCAAGCGCAGTCAGCCATGTGACCACTGCCTGGCTGCCCAAACACTGGCCCACAAGCAGGCCCAGCGGTGGACAATCAATTGGAAAGGGGACGATCATCTCCCCAGGGAATGGGACGTCAATGCCTATCCCATTCCTAGCAAACAAGCCAGCTCTGCCAGAGCAGTAATTTTGTGGCAAGACCGTACAGAAGAGCGCCGCCTGGAAAGTTCCTTGCTGCAAGCGGGCAAGCTCGCCGCCATCGGTCAGCTTGCAGCTGGTGTCGCGCATGAAATTAACAACCCGCTCACAGCCATAAATGCCAATGCTGAGATGCTCAAAATGTTCATCCCAAAAGAAGATGAGAATTATGAAGCTGTTGATCTTATCGCTCTGGCTGGCGATCGCGCCACCAAGGTTGTGCGTGGCCTGCTCGATTTTGCTCGGCAGGAACATTACAATCTCACGGCTGGCGATGTGAATCGATCAATTCAACAAACGCTGGATCTCGTTCGGTATCAGCTCACCTCTGCCGATGCCGAAATTATCCAAAATATGGCCGAAGATCTGCCAGACGTAGTCGGCAGTTGGGAACATCTAAAAAGTGTTTGGCTCAACCTGATCGTTAACGCCCGCGATGCCGTGATTAATTTGCCCCAAAAACGGCAAATCACCTTAACCACGCGCCTGGACAACGAAAACGAACAGGTACAAATTATCGTACAGGACAACGGCAAAGGGATGTCAGAAGCAGAACTTGTTCACATCTTCGAGCCATTTTACACAACAAAAGACCCGGGTAAGGGTACCGGTTTGGGCCTGGCAACCTGCCATCGCATCATTGAACAACATGGTGGCGATATCAATGTTGTCAGTGCCCCAAATGAAGGGTCAACCTTCATTATCCGCCTGCCTCTAAATGGGAATGGCGATTCAAACGTATGAAAGATCAAACATTAGATCAAGTAACGATTAGCGATTTACTACGCCTGGCGCTTCCCTTGAATACAACTGCCATGGGTGGCGCAGAACAGGCGCGGCGAGCTGTTGAATGGGTCGTCTTACTCACCAGCTGGAACGCTATTGAGGAACAGGTTCAGTTGAATGATCTTGTTATTGTCCCGTCTGAATTGCAGTCCAATATCAATGAACCTGCGCTCAAACAAAAGCTGGCGCTATTGGCAGAAATCAGTATTGCTGGCCTGCTCCTCTTTAATCCGGTAACAGATGACATTGGCCAGCAGGCCAACCGGCTCAATATGCCGCTCCTGGTATTGCCCAAAAACACATCGGTGCGTGATGTAAATCGTGGCGTGGCCGCTTTACTTGTTGATAAGCAGTCGGCCACAAGCGAACGGGGTATGCAGCTTTATCGTACACTCTCTGAAATGTCACGAGAGGATAAAGGGCTAGATGCCATGACGGAACTGGTAGCGAAACTGACCGGAAAGATTGTCGTCGTGCAAGATAAGCGTATGGAAATCCGGGCCTTTGCCGTGCCGAAAAACAACCAAATCACCTTGGAGCCGCTTCGTGAAATGCTGCAGCAGCGGGATGAGCTGCCTCCCGTTTTGCGTAACCGCAAGGCGGCAGCACATGCCCGGCAAAGCCACTGGCAGCAATTCTTACCCATCGAAAATGTCGGGCGCTTAATCAGCCCGATCATTTCTGGCGATCGAGCCAGAGGTTATTTGTCAGTCATTGGCCCAGCCGATCAGCTGGATTTGCTAGACAAACTGGCGGTTGAGCACGGTGCCGCGGCGTATGCTCTGGAAATGGCCAAGGCAAAAGCAATCAGTGAAGCCAAAAAAGAGCTACGTGGCAACTTCCTGGAGGGGCTTTTAGCTGGAACAATGCCTCGCAAGGAGATTGAACGCCTTGAAGGCAGACTTGATCACAATACCAATCACCCGCACGCCGTCATTGCCTTAAAATGGGCCGCTCCGCCCGCGCTCTCGCTGCGTCGCCTGGAGACAACGGTCCATTGGGTCTTAAATAACCATAGTCGCCCGGCTCTGGTTCACGTATATGGCGATAAACATGTCTGTGTTTTTCAGCAACTTAAACATGCAGAAGATATGGAAACTGCCCATGAATTGGGCCGCCGGATTGAAGAACAGGTAAAGACAGAATACCCTGACAGCGTGTTGGTCGCAGGAATGAGCGGTCCAGCACCAACGCTTTCCGAATGGCCGCAAGTATATGATGAGGCACTTCAGGCAATGCAGCTTGGCGAACGCCTGCAAATTAAGCAGGTGGTGCAGTTTAGTAGCTTGGGAGTGTATCAGCTATTGGTGCAGCTGGAGGAAATCCCAGCAGTGCGCACTTTTGCAGATCAGGTCATTGGCCCACTGGTAAAGTATGATGCCGACCACAACAGCAGCCTGGTCAAGACGATCGACGCCTATTTTGGTCATCACGGCAATATTAGCCAAACGGCCGAATCTCTCTTCATTCATCGGAACACCCTGCTTTACCGACTGGAGCGCATTCAAGAGCTGACCAAACACGATTTGAATCAGTCAAATATGCGGCTGGCGCTTCATTTATCATTAAAACTTTGGCAGTTACGGCCGTAGATCAGCAACTGTTTTTGGTTGGTCTCCCATCATAATTGCACACGCTGTACAATTTTTACAAATCAGAGTACGTTGATTTAGTTCAAAATTACCGTAGAAGTGACGCCTGTTATCCCGTATACTCCTGGAGACTTGTGCTGAAATGCGCGGTTCAGTGGGAAATAGTGGGAATCAAGGCGGAAAATGTTTAGGCATTTTCCGCCTTGGTGTTTCTATTGCCAATGACAATTGCCAATGACACTTGAAAATTGGGCAATCGGCGCTGAACCGGTATAATTCGGCCTTGTCGGGCAAATGCCTGTACAAGTTGCACAAGAAACGGCCGTTTTCTTTTGGCATTCTGTCACTAGGCGAACCAAAAGCAACTTGTACACTTGTAGCATCATTCACGACAGCGAGAATAAAATGTTTACACTCTTTTACGTCCTTATTAGCCTTAGCCTTCTTAGTCTCGTCCTTATTATTAATAAGGAAAACTTGTTTGTTGGGTAAAGGTAGAGTGTAAAACTCATTGGAAATTGACCAAGCCGCCCAGCAGGGCGGCTTTTTTTTTGCAATGTTGCAACTTGAGGATGCTGGGTTCAGATGCAATACACAGTGAAGATGAATTATATAATGATGCAGGTTCAAGGGGAAACGGCCGTTTCCTCTGCAATGTGTTGTCCCTGGCAACAGCCTCGCCTGCCTCCCCGATTTGTCTCCCAAAGGCAGCACGCAGATTCATTCTGTTTGCTGCCTTTTTCTTTTGTTTACTCACGAAATTCAAGGCGCGGAGATTTGAAACCATCTAATTTCCGGATGCCACTCTCTAATCTCCAAAAAGGAGGAGAATTATGAGCGATATGAAAACTGGCGGTCAAATAATTTGGGAAAGCTTGATGCACGAAGGGGTCGAAGTGGTGTTTGGCCTCCCCGGCGGCGCGATTTTGCCCACGTACGATGACCTGGCCAAATACGAGTATCCGATTCATCATGTGTTGGTAACCCACGAACAGGGCGCCTCCCACATGGCTGATGGTTACGCGCGCGCCACAGGGCGCGTCGGCGTTTGCATTGCCACGTCTGGGCCAGGCGCAACCAATCTGATCACCGGGTTGGCTACAGCCTACATGGATTCCACCCCCATAGTGGCGATTACAGGACAAGTGCCCACGTCGTTGCTGGGACGGGATGGCTTCCAGGAAGCTGATGTGCAGGGCGTCAGTTTGCCGGTAACCAAGCACAACTATCTCATCACCGACATCAAAGATTTGCCAGATGCGATTAAAGAAGCTTTTTACATCGCTCGCACGGGCCGACCTGGGCCGGTATTGGTTGATGTGTGCAAGGATGTGCAACAGGCCTCGATGCCATTCAAATATCCAGAAGCGGTTCATTTGCCGGGCTACAACCCCAACATGAACGCGCCAGAAGTAACGGCCGTTTCGCGCGCAGCCAGGCTCCTGAATGAAGCCAAGAAACCTGTTATTGTTGCCGGACAAGGTGTTTCGATTGCACACGCCGAAGCAGAACTGCGTCAGCTAGCTGAAAAAGCCAATATTCCTGTCGCAACCAGTTTGCTAGGGATAGGCACCTTCCCCGCCACCCATCCCCTGTCCATCAGCTGGGGCGGCATGCACGGTGAAGCGTACTGCAATTATGCCCTGCAAGAATGTGATGTCCTCTTTGCCATCGGCGCACGGCTCGATGATCGGCTCACTGGCGCCTTTGATACCTTTGCCCCTAAAGCCAAAATAATCCATGTAGATTTAGATCCTGCCGAAATGGGCAAAAATATCACCATCGATACACCGGTCATTGGCGATGCCTTGCTGACGCTGCGCGGCCTATTGCCACAGATCGAGCCAAACGAACATCCCACCTGGCTAGAACAGATTGCCGAGTGGAAGGCAGACACAGGAGATCGAGACATTTTAGCCCAGGAAACCGATGATCTCATTGCCCCTTATGTGATGCGCGCTTTGTGGCACGCAACCAGCGAAGGGGAGGCGACTGTTGTGACAGATGTCGGACAGCACCAAATGTGGGAAGCACAATATTATCACCATACCAAACCGCGCAGCCTGCTCACCTCTGGCGGTTTAGGCACCATGGGGTATGCCCTGCCAGCGGCCATTGGCGCCCAGGCTGGTCTGCCAGATGAGGAAATCTGGGTCGTTGCCGGCGACGGTGGCTTCCAGATGACGATGGTTGAACTTTCAACCGTCGTGCAAGAAAAAATGCCTATCAAAATAGCCATCATCAACAATGGGTTTTTGGGCATGGTGCGCCAGTGGCAAGATGTTTTTTACAACAAACGGCACGCCGGAACGCCGCTGTTCAATCCTGATTTTGTAAAAATTGCCGAAGCATACGGTATTCCAGCTCGGTCCGTAACTACCAAAGCGGAAGCAAATGAAGCGATTAAAGAAGCACAGGCGACCGATGGCCCATTCTTGCTCGATTTTCAGGTGGAAGAGTTTACCAATGTGTATCCAATGGTAACCCCGGGCAAAAGCAATGCCGATATGATTCGTCGTCCTGCAACGGCCGTTCCTGGGAAGCGTGAACAATAGTCAGCAGCACGTATAAAGTGAAAAGTGGGGAATTGAAATGACAGAAAATGGAATGAAACGACACACAATCAACGCCTGGATGGAAGATAAGCCCGGGGTTCTGAACCGGGTAGCGGGCCTGTTTCGCCGCCGCAACTTTAACATCGAAAGTTTGGCCGTGGGACATAGCGAAACGCCAGGCATCAGCCGGATGACCTTTGTGGCCTACGGCACTGACCGCGACATGCGCCAAATTCAGACGCAGCTAGACAAATTGATCAACGTCACCCATATCGAAGATGTGACCGATAAACCGGCCGTCAGGCGCGAATTGGCCCTGATTAAGGTCAAAGCCGACAACAAGACTCGGGCTGAGGTGATGCAGCTGGTCGATATTTACCGTGCCAGCATTGTGGATGTGGATATGGAGTCCCTCATCATCCAGATTGTGGGCAAGGAAGACCAGGTAGATTCGCTGCTAAGGCTGTTAGACAGCTTTGGTATTGAGGAAATGGTTCGCACGGGCCGCGTGGCCATGGTACGGGGTCAACATGACCGTGAAATGCGCGGCACCAATACGGCCGTTCCCACCCAAAACGGCCATCATTAAACAAAAAACTAGAGATTGGGGGATTAGAGACTAGAGATTAAAAACACAATCTCTAATCTCTATACATCTCCAATCTCCAACTCAAGGAGAGAAGAATTTTGGCAAACATTTATTACGACAAAGATGCAGATCTCAGTCTGCTCGATGGCAAAAAGATTGCGGTGCTTGGCTACGGCAGCCAGGGGCACGCCCACTCGCTTAACCTGAAAGACTCCGGTGCCGATGTGCGCGTCGGCTTGTACAAAGGCAGCAAATCATGGGCTAAAGCCGAGGCAGACGGGCTAAAAGTAATGGAGACCGGAGAAGCGTGTGCCGAGGCAGACGTTATTATGGTGCTGGTGCCAGACACCAAGCAAGCCGCCATTTATAAAGAATCAATCACACCCAACCTAACGGCAGGCAAGACACTCATGTTCGGCCACGGCTTCAACATTCGTTTTGGCCAAATTGTGCCGCCCAAGGATGTTGATGTCAGCATGATCGCTCCCAAATCTCCCGGCCATCGCGTCCGTGAAGTGTACGTGGAAGGCGTGGGCACGCCCGCCCTGCTGGCTGTGGAACAAGACGCCAGCGGAACGGCCAAAGCATTTGCCCTGGCCTACGCCAGAGGCTTAGGTTGTACCCGCGCAGGGGTATTAGAAACCACCTTCGCCGAAGAAACCGAAACCGACCTATTCGGCGAACAGGCCGTGTTGTGCGGAGGCGTATCCGCCTTGGTAGAAGCGGGCTTCAATACCCTGGTGGAAGCAGGCTATCAACCGGAAATTGCCTACTTTGAATGCTTGCACGAGCTGAAACTGATTGTCGATCTGTTTTACCAGGGCGGGCTGAGCTACATGCGCTACAGCGTCAGCGACACGGCCGAACACGGTGATTACACTGGCGGCCCCAAGATCATTACGGACGAAACCCGCAAGGCGATGAAGCAGATGTTGCAAGATATCCGCAGCGGCTCCTATGCAGAAGAGTGGATCGATGAGAATGTAAACGGCCGTCCCTGGTTTGATAAACGTCGCAAAGAAGCGCGTGACAGCAAGATTGAACACGTCGGCAAAGAGCTGCGGCAAATGATGCCGTGGTTGAAAGCCGTAGAAGTAGAGTAAACCGCAGTCGGTAATCAGTCATTGGTAGGAACTCACCATTGCCGATAACTGATTACCGAATACCCGACACGGGAGAAAAAGATGAGCGAAGAAGATGCCGAAATTCAGGAAACCGTGATTATTTTTGATACAACGCTGCGCGATGGTGAACAATCCCCTGGCGCAACGCTAAACGTCGATGAAAAGCTGGAAATTGCCCGGCAGCTTTCCCGCCTCGGCGTAGACGTCTGTGAAGCTGGCTTTCCCATCGCCTCCCCTGGTGACTTTGACGCAGTGCGCCGCATTGCCGAGGAAGTGGGACCGCTGATGGACGGCCGTAAAAGCGGCCAACCCATGGTCATTACCGGATTGGCACGAGCCAACAAAAATGACATTCAGCGCGCCTACGATGCTGTGAAGGGGGCACCGCGCCATCGCATCCACACTTTCCTTGCCACCAGCGACATACATCTTCAGTATAAACTCAAAATGGACCGCGAAGAATGCATCGATCAGGTTATAGAGACGGTTAGCTTTGCCCGCAGCCTGTGTGACGACGTAGAATTTTCGCCCGAAGATGCAGGCCGCTCCGATCCCGACTTTTTGGTGCAGGTGCTGGGCGAAGCGATTAAGGCCGGGGCGACGACGCTCAATATTCCAGACACGGTTGGCTACACCGCGCCAGAGGAATACGGCCGTCTCATTCAATACCTCATCGAAAACACACCAGGCGCCGACACCGTAGTCTGGTCAACCCACTGCCACAACGACCTGGGCTTGGCCACCGCCAATACCCTGGCTGGAGTGCAAGCCGGGGCAAGACAGGTGGAAGTCACCATCAATGGCATTGGCGAACGTGCGGGGAACACGTCTTTGGAAGAGTTCGCCATGGCGCTCCATACCCGCCCGAACTTTTTCAACTTCAAAACCCATATCGACACTACCCACATTACCCGCACCAGCCGCATGGTAAGTGCCTACACGGGCATGGTGGTGCAGCCAAACAAAGCGATTGTTGGGGCCAATGCGTTTGCTCATGAGGCCGGAATCCACCAGGATGGGATGCTAAAAAATCAGCTGACCTACGAAATCATGAAGCCAGAAACGGTCGGCCTGCACGCTTCCACCCTGGTACTGGGCAAACACTCTGGCCGTCACGCCTTCCGCGTTCGCCTTGAAGATTTAGGCTATGGCGATCTAGAAAAAGATGAACTAGAGCAGGCGTTTAAGCGATTTAAGCGAGTGGCTGACAAGAAAAAAGTGGTCACCGATGCCGACATCGAAGCCATCATTGCTGATGAGATTTACCAGCCACCCGAAATTTGGAAGCTGAACCAGATTCAGGTTACCTGTGGTGACAAAAGTATTCCTACCGTTTCTGTGAGCCTGACTGGGCCAGATGGTGAAACATACAAAGATGCGGCTCTGGGAACTGGGCCTGTCGATGCCGCCTATCAAGCGATGAATCGCATTATTGGCGAGACCCCCAAATTGACAGAGTTCTCCATCAACGCTGTGACAGAGGGCTTGGATGCTCAAGCGGAAGCCACCATCCGGATTCAGCCCAGCAATGGCGACAGCAGTTACGCCCTGAATCCGCAGACCAGCCAACATTATGCCCGCACCTTTAGCGGGCACGGGGCCAGCACCGACATTGTCGTGGCCAGCGCCCGCGCTTACCTGAGCGCGCTGAACAAAATGTTGGCCGCCAGCACAGAAACATCCAGCGTAGTGGAGCAGGTAGCGGTAGCAGGAGATTAGAGTATTCAAATTTGTCATTCCTGCAAAGGCAGGAATCCATAGTTGCCATGAAGATGGATACCCGCCTTCGCGGGTATGACACCAAATACATTCCAAATATTGAAGGAATTTCTATGAGCAACGAACCCAAGACGATTATTGACAAGATTTGGGAAAACCATGTGGTGATTGACGAGCCGGGCAGTCCGGCGGTTTTGTACATTGATTTGCACCTGGTGCATGAGGTGACCTCACCGCAGGCTTTTTCCGGCTTGAGGGAGCGTGGGCTGACGGTGAAACGGCCGTCTCAAACCATTGCCACCATGGACCACAGCATTCCCACCACGCCCATCGGCGTACCCATCCAGGACGCTATCGCCGCCAAGCAGATTGCCACGCTGGAAGCCAACTGTCGCGAATTTGGCATCGAGCTGTTTGGCATGGACAGCCCCAATCGGGGCATTGTCCACGTCATCGGGCCGGAACTGGGCCTAACTCAGCCGGGCATGACGATTGTGTGCGGCGACAGCCACACCGCCACCCACGGCGCGTTCGGCGCCCTGGCTTTTGGCATCGGCACCAGCGAAGTGGAGCATGTGATGGCCACCCAATGCCTGCTGCAGACCAAGCCGAAGACCTACGCGGTGAACGTGAACGGCCGTCTTCCCGATGGCTGTACCTCCAAAGACATTATCTTAGCCCTTTTGGCCAAGATCGGCGTGGGCGGCGGCACGGGGCACGTGTTTGAATATCGTGGCGAAGCGATTCGCGCCCTGACGATGGAGCAGCGCATGACCATCTGCAACATGAGCATTGAAGGGGGCGCACGCGCCGGGCTCATCGCTCCAGACGAAACCACGTTTGAATACATCAAGGGGAGGAAACACGCGCCCCAGGGCGCGGCGTGGGATACGGCCGTTGCCACCTGGCGCAACCTCACTTCCGATGAGGGCGCGGTTTACGACAAAGAAATTGACATTGACGCCAGTACCCTGGAGCCGATGATCACATACGGCACCAATCCGGGCCTGGGCATGAAGATCACCGACAATATTCCCGACCCGCTGGCCATCGGCAACGTCAGCGAGCGGCAGACAGTGGAAAAGGCGCTGACCTACATGGGGCTACAGGCGGGCAAACCGCTGCTTGGGCAGCCTGTCGATGTGGTGTTTATCGGCAGCTGCACCAATTCACGCATTTCTGACCTACGCCAGGCGGCTGAGATTTTTAACGGCCGTTCCGTGGCCAAAAATGTACGCGTGATGGTGGTTCCCGGTTCGCAAGACGTGAAGCGACAGGCCGAAGCCGAAGGGCTGGACCGCATCTTCAAGGATGCCGGGGCTGAATGGCGCGAAGCGGGCTGCTCCATGTGCATCGCCATGAACGGCGATCAGCTGGAGCCGGGCCAATACGCTGTCAGCACCAGCAACCGCAACTTTGAGGGCCGCCAGGGCAAAGGCGGGCGCACCTTCCTGGCCAGCCCGTTGACCGCGGCGGCAACGGCCGTTACCGGGCGGGTGACGGATGTGCGGACGTTGTAAACAGTGAAAAGTAAAAAGTAGGGGCGAGGCAATTGGATCGCATTTAGGCAAAACGCGCAATCATTTCTCCAACTGCCTCGCCCACACGGGAGAACAACATGGACAACCCAACCTACCAAGTCAAAGTTCGCTACGCTGTGGAATGTGTGAAACATCTGCTGCCCCAGGTGGATGCCGCAGCCTCATTGGTGTTGGTTGGGGACCTTTCCCAATGTCGCTTAGACAAGCTGGATGACGTAGAACGTGAGCCAATTACCGTAGAAAATCCTGTGTTCAGCCCAAGTTACGGCCGTCTCATCATTCCGCTGAGTGGGTTAAACAAGTACGAGCTGAAAAAGAACCAGCTCCACCGTCTGGGCCTACGCCAGCGCATCACTGAAGTACAGCTGGAACGATACGGCCGTTTGCTCTTCTACGCCCCCAACCAGTTCAACGACCTTGTCCAATTGAGCGACTGGTTCCGCCCCCATTTTGTGCAGGAACTAGTCAATGAGGGCATTATCAGCGTTGTTCAATCTGGCCAAAGCGCCACAACAACTGTGGGGGAAGGGCGATTCCGCTTTCAATTCACTTACCAATAATCAGCAAGGACATCTCGTAAGGGCGACCCGGCGAGTCGCCCCTACAAAACCAAATAACGCGAGAAAATTATGCAACCATTTACAACCTTAACCAGCCACATGGTGGCTATTCCAACAGAAAATATTGATACGGATCAAATTATTCCCGCCCAATTTTTGAAGACGATTAGCAAAAAAGGTCTGGGCAAAAATCTATTTCATCACTGGCGCTATTTGGAAAATGGCTCCCCCAAAGCAGATTTCCCCCTCAACCAGCCAACGGCGCAAGGTGCCCAGATTTTGCTGGCAGGCGACAACTTTGGCTGTGGCTCCAGTCGGGAACACGCCCCCTGGTCGCTGATGGATTTTGGCTTTACGGCCGTTATCTCCACCAGCTTCGCCGACATTTTCCGCAACAATTCACTCAAAAATGGTCTGCTGCCCATTATCGTGGATGAAGCCACTCACGAACAGCTGTTCAGCCTGGTAGCCGAAGACCCAAGCACAGAAGTGAGCGTGGATTTGGCCAGCCAGACAGTTACTTTGCCAGACGGCCGTTCCGTTCACTTCCCCATCGACAGCTTCAGCAAAACCTGCCTGCTCGAAGGGCTGGATCAACTCGGCTACTTACTTAAGCAGGCCGATGCCGTTGCCACTTTCGAGGCAGCCCATCCGGCCCGCGTGAATACAAGCGGCTGACGCCGCAGGAAATTGGAGACAAGAGATTAGAGATTGAACAATCTCCAGTCTCCAATCTCCAATCTCCCCCCAGGAGAAAAGCATGACCAAAATCTACCTCTACGACACCACTTTGCGCGATGGCACCCAGCGCGAAGGCATCTCCCTCTCACTTGACGACAAGCTCAAAATTACCCAAAAGCTGGATGAATTCGGTATCGACTACATCGAGGGCGGCTGGCCAGGGTCCAATCCCAAGGACGTAGAATATTTTCGCCGCGTGGCGTCGCTAGGCCTGAAACACGCCAAAGTAACCGCTTTCGGCAGCACTCGTCGCAAAGGCACCCGACCTGAGGATGATGCCAATTTGCGGCTGCTCATCGAGGCCAACACTCCAGTGATTACCCTGGTAGGCAAGACATGGGATTTACACGTAAACGACGTGCTGGAAGTGAGCATGGAAGAAAATCTGGCGATGATTGGCGAGAGCGTGGCCTACTGTAAATCGCACGACAAAGAGGTGATTTACGACGCGGAGCATTTCTTCGATGGCTACAAAGCCAATCCAGAATATGCCATTGCCACGCTGAAAGCTGCTGCGGTGAACGGGGCAGACAGCGTGGTGCTGTGCGACACCAATGGCGGTTCCCTACCCTCGGAGATTGAGGAGATAATGGCTGAGGTTAAAACGGCCGTTGGTCCCCAAACCCAAATTGGCATCCACACCCATGATGACGGCGAATGTGGCGTTGCCAATGCGCTAGCAGGGGTACGCGCCGGGGCCATGCAGGTGCAGGGCACCATCAACGGCTATGGTGAGCGGGTAGCCAACGCCAATTTATGCAGCCTCATTCCCGATTTGCAGCTCAAAATGGGATATGACTGCGTCCCGCCGGAAAAACTGGCTACCCTGACCGAGCTGTCTCGCTATGTGGCCGAAGTGGCCAACCTGGACCTGGACAATCACCAACCATTTGTCGGCGCCAGCGCTTTTGCCCACAAAGGGGGCATCCACGTTGCCGCCATGCTCAAAAACCCCCTCAGCTACCAGCACATCCAGCCAGAACTGGTGGGTAACCGTCAGCGCAGCGTTGTTTCGGAGCTATCAGGCCGAGGCAATTTGGTGGATAAGGCCAAGCAGTTTGGCCTCAATACAGAAAGCCTGGATTTACGCCAGGCACTTGACCAAATTAAAACGCTGGAATCGCAAGGGTTCACCTTTGAAGGGGCCGAAGCCTCTGTGGAGCTGATGCTGCGACGCACCCATCCCGCCTACGTGCCGCCATTTGAGGTCATCGACTACTCCGTGAACGTCAGCCAGCGGCGCGGGCGTGGGCTAAATGCAGAAGCCATTGTCAAAGTGCGGGTTGGCCCCAAGCGCATGCACACCGTCGCCGAAGGCAATGGCCCGGTCAACGCCCTCGATGCGGCCCTGCGCAAAGCCCTTGTCGACGTTTATCCACAGTTGGGCAGCATCAAGCTAGTCGATTACAAAGTGCGCATTTTGGATGGTGAAAATGCCACGGCGGCCACGACGCGCGTGCTCATCGACACCCGCCAGGGCAACAAAAGCTGGAGCACCGTCGGTGCCAGCGCCAACATCATCGAAGCCAGCTGGCAGGCGTTGGCGGACAGCATGGAGTATGCGTTGTTAGGTAATTAGTCATTGATTATTGGTAATTACGCAATTACGCAATTACTAATTACAATAGCTTCATGACAGACCCGAACCAATCACCCGCTAAAACCAGTTGGCATGAGCAAATCGAGACGATTGAAGCGCTGTTGGCAATGCTGCGTCCGAGGCTAATCGAAGCAGAAACCGAGTTGTCTGACCGCTTGGCAGCAATTAGCGCCTTTGAATTCAAGCTGCGCTCGCGCATTGCCAAACTGACCGACAAGTTGGATAAGCTCGACGCCGAAATTCAGGAGCTGAAGCGAAAGATGCGCTGGCTGGGTGAAGGGTGGCAGACGGACCCGGAAAATGAGGCGGTAGCCTGGGCTTCGGGCAAAACTGCCTCAGAAACGGGCGATTATCGTTACCGGGAAGTAGCAAAAGAGCCGCGCCAGGCATTGGCTGAAGAAGAGAGGGCGTCGTTGAAGCAGCTGTATCGTCAGCTGGCGCGCCGCTTTCACCCGGATATGGCCATCGATGAAGCAGACCGCGAGTACCGTACCCAATTAATGATGGCGATCAATGCGGCCTACGCCGCGGGCGATTTGGAGAAACTGGAGCAGATGTTGCTAGAGCCTGACGCGCCGCACACGATAGTGATCCAATCGGAGCAAGAGCAGCTTGATCTGCTATCGCGAGAATTGACCCGGGTACAAAATCGCCTGCAAGAGATTGATGATGAGCTTGAGCAGCTAGACAAGCACAAAAGCACGCTGATGATGCAGCGTCAGGCAGAGATCGCCCTGGCTGGCCGGGATTGGTTTGCGGAAGTTGAAGCGCAGCTGCGAGAGGATATATCGATGCGTCAAATCGAGCGGGATGTGCTGGAAGAACAGTTGGCCAACCTGGATGAATTTGGTGATACGGCCGTTACCGCTGACGATTTTGCCGACATTGTGCTGGATGCGACGCTGGACGACTCCTTCGGCCCGGAAATCTCGGCCGAATTTGACCGCTACATTGATCGGCGCCGCAGTAAGAATTACTTTGCTGAAGATGATGATTTTGACTAAAAGGAAGTCTTAGTGATAAGTGAAAAGTGGCCAACTTTTCACTTTTTACTTATCGCTTTTCACGCTACCGGATAATGCACCCATCTACCCAAAAAGTCACCGATGCCGCCCGGGAATTGGGGCTGGCTATCGAAATTAAAACGTTTGACCAAACCACCCGCACTGCCCCAGATGCGGCCAGGGCGATTGGCTGTGACGTGGCTCAGATTGTCAAAAGCCTATGTTTCACCGTAAGCGACCAGCCAATCATGGCCCTGGTTGCTGGCGTGAATCAGCTGGACGAGCGCAAGCTAGCGGCACTGTGCGGCGTGGGACGTAAAAAAGTAAAACGCGCCTCCGCCGACGTCGTCAAGTCGGCTACCGGCTTTAGCATTGGCGGGGTGCCGCCCTTTGGCCATCTCACGCCAATGACCATTTTTGTGGACGAGGATTTGCTCCAGTTTGAGACGGTTTGGGCAGCAGCGGGTACACCGTTTGCTGTGTTTGCTATTGGGCCGGAGGAATTGGTGAGAGGGTGTGGGGGAACGGCCGTTTCCCTCAAAAAAGAGTAGTGCAACAGGTATGGCCAAACGAATCACCTTTGCCACACTTATCCTGCTCTCGCTTCTCGGCTTATGGGGTGGCATTCAATTCTACCGCCTCCAGATAGAAACATTACAAAGGCAGGGTACGGATGGCGCGCTGTTTATCGGCCTGATTGTCCTGGGCATCTCGGCTCTGCTCCTGCCGGTCCATTTGCGGATGACCTGGGAGAAGTGGAGTGCTTGGGGGCTGGTGCGTGAGTATGCGGTGCGGTTTGGCCTGATTATGGGCACGCTGCTGGCCATCTTTTTGGTTTTTGGGCTGATTGGCCTGATTATCACCCTGCCTGCGCGGTTGGGACGCGGCCATTTGATTCTCCCTTGGCTCACCGTGCTGGTACCGCTGGTGATGGTGATCATTGATTTGGCCCAGAAAAACATCAAGCGGACGGTGCGAAACTTTGTGGCGGGGTTTGGCCTGTACGCATTTCGCATTTACGGCTTGCTGCTCATTCAGTTTGTTACTATTCCCGTCGCCTTTGTGCTGTTCCCGGCAGGGTTTTTTCTACAACTGCTGAGTTTGGGCGATTTGGTGGCGCGCTGGGTTTTTAATGTGTATGTGGCGGAACGGCCGTTGCTCTGCGAATGGTTCAATTTACTGGATAACTGCACGCTAGGATTGATTTCGCTACACGTGGGGCACCTCATTCTCGCTATATTGGCTGCCAAATTTGGCCCACAATTATTCGATAAGGCCACTGATTGGTACAAAATCAGCCTGGAAAAGATGGCTGGTTGGTTAGAACCAGCCTGATTTCTTTGGCTCACAAATAAATTCTGGAAATTTTCATTTAGGAAGGAAGAAGAATTATGGAAGCTAAAATTACATTACTTCCCGGCGACGGGATCGGGCCAGAGGTTGTGGCCGAAGCAGAAAAAGTGCTGGCGGCGCTTGCCAGCAAGTACGGCCATAGCTTCACTACCCAAACCGGCCTAGCTGGTGGCATTGCCATTGATGAAACCGGTAACCCCCTGCCCGAAGAGACGCTGGGCATGTGCCTGGAAGGCAACGCCGTGCTGCTCGGTGCGGTCGGCGGCCCCAAATGGAGCGATCCGACAGCCAAAGTGCGCCCAGAGCAAGGATTACTCAAGCTGCGCAAATCGCTAGGGGCGTTTGCCAATAGTCGCCCGGTGCGCGTTTTCCCCGCTTTGGCCGAAGCCAGCCCGCTGAAAGCTGATCGCGTAGAGAAAGTGGACATCGTGTTTGTGCGCGAACTGACGGGCGGCATTTACTTTGGCTCACCGCAGGGGCGCGAGACAGTGGCCGAAGGGCGCAGCGGTTACGACACGATGCGCTACAACGAAATGGAAATCAAACGCGTCTTGCACGTTGGTTTTAAGCTGGCGCAGCAGCGCAAGGCAGCAGGTGGACGGGGCAAGTTGACCTCTGTAGATAAGGCAAACGTACTGGCCTCGTCGCGCGTCTGGCGCGAGGTGGCGCATGAAGTGGCGGCAGAATATCCCGAAATCGAGTTTGAGGATGTGCTGGTAGACGCGATGGCGATGTACCTCATCAATCGCCCCAGTGATTTTGACGTGGTCGTGACGGGCAACATGTTTGGCGACATTCTCTCCGACGAAGCGTCGATGATTACCGGCTCGCTGGGCATGCTGCCCTCGGCGGCGTTGGGCGAAGCTGGCTCGGTGGGGCTGTACGAACCAATTCACGGCTCCGCGCCAGATATTGCCGGGCAAGGCATTGCCAATCCGCTGGCCACCATTTTGAGCACGGCGATGATGCTGCGCTCTAGCTTAGGGCTGGAAGAAGAAGCGAGTGCGGTGGAAACGGCCGTTTCCCACGTTCTCGCCGCCGGTCATCGCACGGCCGACATTGCCAAACCAGGCGAAGCAAAAGTAAGCACCCAAGAAATGGGCGATCTCGTCGTCGCTAATTTGTAAACAGGATGGCGAAACGCAAAGAATCAGCAAACGGTCCCGTCGGAAAATATATTTTGTGGGGGCTT
>CBDUOF010000058.1:0-17653 GCA_965368765.1 uncultured Anaerolineae bacterium
TTAACACTAACTTCAGCTCATTGGCCAACATCCGGCTATACACCTGCCCCAACAATACGGGAAAGTCGGGATTAACAGGCGGGTAATGATATTGGGTCAGCTCAATGGCATCAAAGATTTGCACCCCATCCATACCGTCTTGCTGAACGGCCGTTAAACAAGGCTCCACAAAACTCAGCCCAGCCACAATTTCTACCGGCACGCCAGCAGCTTCCGCTTGCATCACCAGTTTGGTCACGGTCGATTCCCCGACAAACGGATGCCCTGGCACGGCGTATACCACATCACCCGTCTGAGCCAGCTGCAACAGCTTAGCGACGATGCTGTCATACACCGTCTCAAAACTGTCGGCTGAATCGTAAATGGCGTCAAAGCTGTGATGCACAACGCTGGCTGGCAGATCGGCTACCGCTGGATGACGTGCTGTGCGGCAATAAACAGTGTCAGCTTGACTCAAGATATCCCAGGCGGCTCTAGTAAGGAAACGGGCGTTGCCCGGCCCCAATCCCACAACTGTAATACCCATTGACTTCTCTCCCTTCACTGAAAGCAAAAAGACGAGAACAATGTCTCGCCTTTTAGATCAATGAATTGTCATATACAACCACGTCAACCGAATTAACGCTTTGTATAAGTTGGTGCCTTACGGGCCCGCTTCAAACCTGGCTTCTTACGCTCTTTAATGCGAGCATCCCGAGTTAAATGCCCACCAGCGCGCAAAGTAGGACGCATCTGCTCATCATACTTTACCAATGCACGGGCCAGACCCAGGCGCACGGCGCTCGTTTGGCCTGTAATACCGCCACCATTAATATGCACGCTCACATCCACCTTGCCCAGCAACTCTGCATCTGCCAGAGGGCCAGTCAAAATGAGGTGATCACCAAAACGGGGGAAAAATTCCTCTACGTCCTTGCCATTGACCACGAAATTACCCGTCGCACTCTCGTCGAGATAAATCCGCACTCGGGCGGAGGCACGTTTCCGACGGCCAATTCCTTCGTAATATTGTCTTGATTCTTCTGCCATCTTCAATCTCCTACAGTTCCATCAGAACAGGCTGCTGTGCCTCGTGTGGATGCTCTGTTCCGGCATACACCTTCAGCTTCTTAAACATTTTGCGTCCCAGCTTGCTTTTAGGCAACATGCCCTTGATAGCCAATTCAACCGGACGTGTGGGGAATTTCTCTAGCTGATCGCGCAAGCTAATTTCGGTAAGGCCACCCGGGTACTGCGAGTGCCGATAATACATTTTTTGATCCATGCGACGACCCGTTACATGAATTTTTTCTGCGTTGATTATAACCACATAGTCACCGCAGTCCACCGAAGGGGAAAACCCTGGCTTGTGCTTGCCGCGCAAGATAGTCGCCACGCGAGACGCTAAACGCCCCAACGTTTGACCCTGGGCATCCACAATAAACCATTTGGTTTCAACCTCAGCTGGTTTTGTGATGTATGTTTTCATGCCGCTTTCTCCTACATCTGAATTGGGAGATAGTTTCTCTACATCTCGGCCCAATCCAAGTTCTCATACGTTATAGAAACAAGTTGAAGACCTTGAGGCGGTGCTACCGTGCCGCATGCGTCGCGACTTTCGGTTTTAAACGCCTTAACAAACTCCTCAATGGTCCAAGCACCTTCCCCTACCAGCTTCAAACTGCCCACAATGCTGCGCACCATACGGTACAAAAAAGCATTGGCTTCAATGCGAAACGAGAGGTCACTTCCTGAACGCTGCCATCGCGCTACAAACAGTTCACGCACAGAGTTATTCCCCTGTGGCGGCTGCCCAAAAGTGGCAAAATCATGCACACCCAGCAGCCGTTGCGCGGCCCGATTCATTTTCTCTTCATCCAGCCTTTTGCGTACATGCCAGCTAAATCGGTGTTTAAGCGGATGTCGTGTCGGCGCATTATAAATGCTGTATTCATAAGCTCGACGCTGTGCATCAAATCTTGGATGAAAAGATGAAGGTACTTGTTTAAGTTGTAAAATTACAATACTGTCTGGCAAATTGGCATTGAGCGCTTTCTGCAAAACCTCGCTGCCGTGTTTCCAAGCCAGAGAAAAAACAATGACTTGACCAACTGCATGAACACCACTATCGGTTCGTCCTGAGCCAAGCAACGTAACGGGTTGGCGGGCAAGCTGGCTCAATACGCTCTCTATTGTGCTCTGTATAGTTGGCTGGCTTTCAATTTGTCTCTGAAAACCATAATACTCTGTGCCATCATAGGCAACAAGCGCAGCAAAGGCTTTTTCGGAAATCAAACTGTTCAATCTGCACCGAGAAAGCCTTTAACCAACTCCTAAAGACATTTCAAACCGAAATGTCTTCACTGGAATTGGCCATACAGTGCAAGCTCTACGCCTCGTCCACCAACATGATCATTGCCATGTCGGCATTGTCGCCGGAGCGCTTGCCAATCTTGACCACTCGGGTATAGCCACCTGGCCGATCTGCAAAACGAGGCGCAATGTCTTCAAACAGCTTTTTGACAACATCTACCTCTTCTGCTGAACCAGTTTCGTCTTCCGCTACGCGGAATCGCGAAATACGGGCAGCCGCAAGCCGACGGGCATGGATGGCGCTTGCCGGATCAGTTTCACCTTTAGCCAAACCGCGTTTAGCCAGGGTAATAATTTTTTCAGTTGCCGGGCGAAGCATTCTTGCCTTGGCTTCTGTGGTCAATATTTGTTCGTGGATGAGCAACTCAGCAATCATGTTTTTGCGTAATGCTTTGCGATGTGCTGTGTCTCGACCCAATCTACGACCGCTTACTCTGTGTCGCATGGTGTATACCTCTTTATGCAGGGGATACGGCCGTTATTAAACAGCGGCCGTTTCACCTTCCTCATCTTTTAAAAAGCCTTTGGCTCGCAATTGATCTTTCAACTCATCTAGTGACTTTTCACCAAAGTTACGGATGGCCAGCATGGTTTCTTCGCCACGTTCCAGCATATCCAACATCTCACCAACCTTGGTAATCCCTGTCCGCTTCAATGAGTTAAAGACACGAACACTCAGATCAAGCTGCTCGATCGGCGTATCATAAATTTCATTCGGGATGGCGCCTTCTTCCTCTTCTTCCTCTTCAACAGGTAAGAAGGTTTCTTCGCTCACACCAGCAATCGGCCGCAAATATTGCATCATAATTTGTGCCGATTGGGCCAGCGATTCTTCCGGCTTGATGGTGCCATCCGTCCAGATTTGCATGATAACACGGTCATAATCGGCCACTTGACCGACTCGTGTCTTCTCAACTTCATAGCCAACACGCCGAATTGGGCTGAAGATTGCATCAACTGGTAACTCACCAATTGGCAAGCGACCCCGTTCTTCAGCTGGAGAGTAGCCACGACCAGTTTCGGCCGTCATCTCAATTTCCAAAAAGGCATCATCAGAATCGACAGTAAACAGGTACAAGTCAGGATTGATGATTTCCACCTCTGGAGGCGTCTGAATATCAGCTGCAGTGACAGTACCAGCACCGTGAACTTCCAGCCGAAGTCGGCCAGTATCGGTACCGTGTAACTGCAGGCGCAGCTGTTTAATGTGCAGGATCAACTGCATCATATCTTCGCGAACGTGCTCGATGGCAGAAAACTCATGCGGCACATCGGTTACGCGAATAGATGTAATGGCAGCCCCCGGCAATGATGCAAGCAAAACGCGGCGCAGGGCGTTGCCCAAGGTGGTGCCATATCCTCTTTCCAATGGGCCAAGGATAAAACGGCCGTATTCACGCGACATCGCGGTGCTTTCAATTTTGGGCAGTATCAGGTTACTAATAGCCAACGTACATACCTCCCTATGCTAGGCTCGGGACGGTTAAAATTACCGCCGGGAGTAATATTCAACAACAAGCTGCTCATTGATGGAAACATCAATATCGTCACGAGCAGGTAAATTCAATACATTTGCCGACACATTGCCGACATCCAACGACATCCAGCGTGGAACCTGGCGATCGTCTAAATCTTCGCGTAAAACCTTGAAGTAGCTATTGCGCATACTTCCAGGGCGTACAGAAACCGCATCCCCAGGAGATACCAGGGCGGACGGTACGCTTGTTTTACGGCCGTTTATCGTAATATGGCCGTGCTGCACCAATTGACGGGCTTGCGCGCGAGAATCAGCCCAACCTAACCGATAAACAACATTATCCAAACGGGTTTCCAGGATGACCAACAAATTGGTACCTGTCAGCCCGACACGTTGCGTCGCCCGCCGGAAATACCGGCTAAACTGACGCTCCAGCACGCCATAGATACGGCGAGCCTTTTGCTTTTCGCGCAGCTGCAATAAATAATCTGAGGCACGACCCCGTCGGAACTGATTATCACGACCGTGTTCCCCGGGGGGATAAGACCGACGCTCAAATGAGCATTTCGGGGTCAAACAACGAGACCCCTTCAAAAACAGCTTTTCGCCTTCACGGCGACATAGCTTACATACTGGACCAGTATACCTTGCCAACTTAACCTCCGTATTCAACCTAAAATGAGAGGTTTACAGGTGTGGCACACCCCTTCATCCCTCTCAACCAACCAATAAACTGTAAATGTCAACTAAATTGACTCAGGAAAATATCATTGCACTTGGCAATGAGAACACACAATATTTAGACGCGACGTTTCTTCTTGGGGCGGCACCCATTGTGGGGCACCGGGGTGATATCGCGAATACTCTTGACACGAATCCCAGAAGCCTGCAATGAACGAATTGCCTGCTCACGACCTGGGCCAGGACCTTTTACAATAACATCCAATTCCTGCATACCGCTTTCTTGTGCGGTTCGTGCCGCACTCTGCGCTGCCAACCGAGCTGCATAAGGGGTACTCTTTCGTGACCCTTTAAAGCCGGAGCTACCCGCACTGGCCCAGGAAACCGTATTACCACCCATATCGGTGATGGTTACGATAGTATTGTTAAAGGTAGCAAAGATGTGCGCCTGACCTTGAGGCACCATCCGCTTTACTTTTTTACGTGTCTGTGACTGTCTTCTACGTCCCATTCCGTCTCCTAAAACTTAATCCATGAGTTGTGACTGTTGTAATAAACGGCCGTTTCCAACTCACCTTAAATCAACGCTAACTAAAAATTATTTACCCTTACGACGACCACGTCCAGCAACCGTCTTCTTTGGGCCTTTTCGTGAACGGGCATTCGTTTTCGTCCGCTGCCCGTGAACAGGCAAATGACGACGATGACGCAGGCCGCGATAACAGCCAATTTCCGTCAAACGCTTAATATTCATCGCAACTTCACGCCGCAAATCACCTTCCACAATGTAATCACTGTCAATGATCTGGCGCACCTGAGTTACTTCACTTTCCGACAAATCCTGCACGCGCGTATTCGGATCAACGCCCGCCTTCTCCAGAATGGCCTGACTGGCAGTTTTGCCAATGCCATAAATATATGTCAGACTAATTTCTACCCGCTTATTGCGGGGGATATCAACACCAGCAATACGTGCCATAATTCCTCCAGAATCCTTACGAGACAATCTTGTGACAGGCTATACGTCCTGCCACAACTCAATCTTAGCCTTGCCGCTGTTTGTGGTTAGGATCCACACAGATAACGCGAACAACACCTTTTCGTTTAATAATTTTGCACTTCGGGCAACGACGTTTAACAGACGATGATACTTTCATCTCGAACTCCTACGTGCAGCCTCACTTGAATCAGGCTGCTCAATTCATTTCTGGTAACAAACTTTTGAGAATTTGTCGATTCTTCTTCCACTCAAAGCAATCTACTATTTTGCCACTGAATTGGTATTCTGTCCAGAAATTGCTTATTCACATTACCTTTTGCACGACATTGGTCAAATCCGCAGCAACTTCATCAATTGATTGCTCGCCATTAATCTTAACCAGCAGCCCTTTTTCACCGTAATAATCAAGTAAAGGCGCTGTCTCAGAATGATAGACGTCCATCCGAATACGAATGGCCTCTTCATTATCGTCTGCCCGACCTTCAATCTCGGCCCGCTTGGCCAATCGCTCAACCAAGACATCCTGGTTTACATGAACGAAAGGAACGACGGCTATCTTGCCGGAGAATTCCTGAAGTAGGGCGTCCAACGCACGAGCCTGAGCCAATGTGCGCGGAAACCCATCCAAAATAGCCCCGCGTTCACAATCCGGCTGAGACAACCTGTCACGGACCATCGCAACGGTCACTTCATCCGGCACCAGCTCGCCTTTGTCCATAAAAGTCTGAGCCAACTTGCCAAGTTCAGTCTGGTTTTTTAAGTTTGCCCGAAACAGATCACCCGTCGCAACCTGTGGTAAGCCAAGGGAGGCCTCTAACTTCTTTGCCTGAGTTCCTTTGCCAGCTCCAGGCGCCCCCATCAACACGACAAAGGTTTTCATTAGATAAAGCCTTCGTACTGGCGCATAAGCAATTGCGATTCAAGCTGACGCATCGTATCAATGACAACGCCTACAACAATAATTAGTCCAGAGCCACTTACAACCAACGTACTTTGTTCAATTCCTGGAATATTCAGGATGACACCTACCAGCTGCATAATGCCTGGCATAATGGCGATGATTCCCAGAAAAACAGCGCCAGCAAAAGTGATTCGGCGAACAACCTTGGTGATATAATCCTCGGTCCGTTTGCCCGGTCGAATGCCTGGAATGAATCCCCCTTGACGCTGCAATGTTTGAGGAATATTTTGCTGACGAACCATCACATCTGTGTAGAAGAAGGTAAAGCCAACAACCAGAATGAAGAAGGATAACCAATATATGGTGAATCCAAGTGGCGCTACCGTGGGATCTGCATTACCGAAGCGACTAATTGTAGTCGCGACCGTATCGACAAATCCACCATTGCCGCTGATAAACAACCCAGACAAGACAGACGGGAAAATCAAAATCGAGTTGGCAAAGATGATCGGGATCATGCCGGCCGTATTCACTTTAAGCGGCACGTAGCTGCTTTGGCCTTGGTAAACTTTGCGACCACGCACACGACGGCCGTACTGTACCGGTATTCGCCGTTGGCCTTCTTGAATAATCACGATGACAAAAATCGTTAGCAACGTGATAATCAAAAATGCAACAATGGTAAAGATACGCGCCGTAGCATCATCCAAAGAGAATAGTCCGGCAATACCTGGTAATATCTGAGCAACAATGCCACCAAAGATAATAAGCGAAATGCCCTGCCCAATGCCATCTTCTGTAATTAATTCACCCATCCAGATGGCAAACATCGTACCACCCATCATCGCCAGGAGCGTTGTTAAAGTCGGCAACAATTGGTCTGGAGCAAAGCCGAAGTTGGGCATAATCTGCGCTAAACCATCAGCACCACCAGCGCCCAGGCTAAATCCAACCAGGCGAATCTGGCCAATGGCCTGCAATAAAGACAGCGGAACGGTCAAATAATAGGTGATCCGGTTCTTACGGTTACGCCCAGATTCACCTTCAGAATCCATTTCCTGAAGTTGGGGAATAATGGGCGTAAGTAACTGGATAATAATGGATGCCGTAATGTATGGGTAAACACCCATCGCCATTACAGAAAAGTTTCGTACCGCACCACCGGATAGCAAATCTAAAAAGTTAACAACCTGATTACTGGTGCTGTTATTCGTAAATACCAGCCAGGCACTCAGATCAACACCGGGTACGGGAATATTGGCTACCAAGCGGTAGATGACCAGAACAAATACCGTAAATAAAATACGGCGACGAAGATCTGGTAAGGAAAAGGCTGTTCTGATAGATTCGATCATGATATTCCTCCAAGGGATGGCGTTATAGAATGGTCTGTCAACCTTCTACAACACTTTAGGAAAGGGGGAGCACCTCAATCGTACCTCCAGCTGCTTCAATCTTCTCTTTAGCAGATGCAGAAAAACGATGCGCTTTAACAGTAAGGGCCACGTTTAAATCTCCGTCACCCAAAATGACAACCGGGTCTGTTGCTTTTTTGATGAAGCCGGCGCCAGACAAGAATTCCGGGGTCACTTCATTCCCATCAATGTCAATCTCAGCCAAATCTTTTAGGTTGACGGGCTTGTAGTAAACCTTGCGGATATTGGTAAACCCACGTTTATAAGGTAAGCGACGAGCCAAGGGTAGTTGTCCACCTTCAAAGTAGATCCCTTTGCCTCCACCACTTCGAGCGCCTTGTCCCTTGGTACCACGGCCAGCAGTTTTCCCTTGCCCGGCAGCAATACCACGACCCACTCGCTTGCGCTGTTTTTTAGAGCCAACATTCGGGCGCAGATCGTGCAATTTCATATTATTCTACCTCTTCAACAGTCACCAGGTGACTGACTTTATTAACCATTCCACGAATAACGGCCGTATCGTCATGCTCAACCGTTTGGTTCAGCTTGGAAAAGCCTAAGGCGCGAATGGTACCTTTCTGGTCTTTTTTATAACCAATCGAACTTTTTGAATACGTAATGCGTAATTTAGCCATTAGCTACGACTCCAAAACGGGGTAACGTCGGCCACCTCTTTACCACGGTCCGAGGCCACCTCTTGAACGCTCTTTAAGTTTAACAAACCATTCATAGTGGCCTGCAAAACATTTAAAGCATTCGCACTGCCCAGAGATTTAGACAAAATGTCTTTATATCCGGCCGCCTCAATAACGGCACGAACCCCACCTCCGGCAATAACGCCTGTACCCGGTGAAGCTGGTTTCAGCAACACTCGAGCAGCGCCATGTACCCCAATAATTTCATGCGGAACGGTACTGCCTACGATCGGCACCTTGGTCAGCGTTTTACGAGCGGCTTCCAAAGCTTTGCGGATCGCATCCGGTACGGAACGCGCCTTACCGACGCCAACACTTACCCGTCCCTTATTATCACCAACCACAACCGTCACGCGGAATGCAAACCGCCGACCACCCTTTACAACTTTGGCGACGCGAGTAATATCGATGATTCGCTCATCATATTCCTGTTCAAAATTTTGTCGTCTCTGACCCATTTCCTTCTCCTAGTGTTGCAAAATCAAAATCGTTAGCTCTGCGCAACACGTAACCAATTTAGCAGCCAACCGTAGTCGGCTCCTGCTAATCTTGCCTAACGCTTAGTTAGAAATCTAGCCCACCATCGCGGGCGCCTTCAGCCAGTGCTTTAACCCGACCATGGTAGAGATAACCACCCCGATCGAAAAGAACCGTCGATACACCCGCGGCTTTTGCGCGCTCTGCAACTGCCTTTCCAACCAAAGTTGCTTGCTCTTTCTTGGTTTTGCCAGTGACATCGGCTCGCAGTGCTTTGTCAACCGTTGACGCAGAGACAATGGTTTGGCCTGCTACGTCATCAATGACCTGAGCATAAATATGATCGAGGCTACGGAAAACATTCAAACGTGGCCGATCAGCTGTACCTGAGATTTTTGTACGAATACGACGATGACGCCGCTTGCGTGCAATATATGATTTAATAGCCATTGCTAACTACCCCTTAACTTTAAGCTAAACCTTGCCAGCTTTACCAGCTTTACGCCGAACATATTCACCCCGGTAACGAATTCCTTTCCCCTTATAGGGTTCGGGAGGACGCTGTTTGCGAATTATTGCGGCAATTTCACCTACAACCTGCTTATCAATACCAGAAATAATGATCGTCTTACTGCGATTTTCTACAGTAAAAGAGACATCTTTGGGCGGCTCAAAACGAACTGGGTGGGAGTAGCCCACATTCAGAACAAGCGTTTGTCCTTCCATTTCAGCGCGGTATCCCACGCCTTCAATATCTAATATTTTAGAGAAGCCATCACTCACGCCAGTCACCATATTGTTGACGAGTGCACGTGTCAAACCATGCAATGAACGATGTTGACGAGAGTCAGACGGCCGTTTCACCGAAAGCACCCCATCCTCCTGCTCAAAAAGCATGTCTGGATGAATTGTCTGGGTCAGCTGACCCTTTGGGCCCTTAACCTGAACAAAGCCCTTCTTTACTTCAATTTGTACCCCACCTGGAATGGTTATGGGGGCTTTACCTATGCGAGACATAATGATCCCTCCAACTACCAGACCTTACAGAGCACTTCGCCGCCAATACCCATGCGACGGGCCTGCTGATCAGTCATAATTCCTTTTGAGGTCGTGACAATCGAAATACCCATGCCACTTAAAACCCAAGGAATTTCACCCTTACCAACATAAACACGACGACCAGGGCGGCTTACTCGTTGTAAATCGGTAATAACCGAGCGCCGATCCCGTCGATCGCCTACATACTTCAAAGTTACTTGCAAAACCGCCTGCGGTTTTTCAGGTATCACTTTGTAATCTTCAACATAGCCTTCTTTCTGCAACACTTCAGCAATCGCTACTTTAATACCCGAATGGGGCATAGACACCGTCTTATGCTCCCGGATTTGAGCGTTGCGAATGCGTGTCAACATATCAGCAATTGGATCACTCATTGACATAATACACCACCTTTACCAACTTGATTTGACTACGCCAGGGATGTTACCCTGCAACGCCTGTTCGCGGAAACAAATGCGGCACAATCCAAAACGGCGAATATACCCGCGCGGACGCCCACATAACCGACAACGATTACGAACCTGAACTTTATATTTGCGGTTCGATTCCCGTGCAATCATTGATTTCTTTGCCATACTAATTCTCCCAGAAGGGCATACCCATCATAGATAATAAACGCCGCCCTTCTTCATCTTTCTGGGCAGTTGTTACAATACTAACTTCCATTCCGCGAATCTTGTCAATTCGATCGTAATCGATTTCAGGAAAGATTAACTGTTCGCGCAGACCCAATGTGTAGTTACCCCGCCCGTCAAAAGAATCGGGTGAAATACCCTGAAAATCTCGAGTACGAGGCAGTGCCACATGAATTAAGCGAGTCAAAAAGGCCCACATCCGCTCACCGCGTAAGGTTACTTTCAACCCAATGACGCGTCCTTCGCGTAGTTTAAAGCCTGCAATCGAATTTTTTGCTTTGGTTAATACTGGTTTCTGACCCGTGATGGCAGTAATGTCATTCACAGCGAACTCAATGGCTTTCGCGTTATCCAACGCCTCACCTAACCCAACATTAACCACAACCTTCGTAATGCGCGGTACCTGCATAACACTTTGATATTCAAAATCTTTCATCAAAGTCGGTACCACTTCATTTTTATACTGCTCTGTAAGTGGTGTAAACACAGCTTACCTCCGATTTGAGTGGCAGGTTGGCATGTACTCATATGCTGCAAAGTACACTTTGGCCTCCTGGCTCACCGATGGTACTAATAAATAAATTTAGCTAATCGTGCTGCCACTTTTCTTTGAAAAGCGGACACGATTTCCATTATCATCACGGCGTACGCCAACGCGAGTCGGCTCGCCGCTCTCTGGGCAAATCAGCATGACATTTGAAACATTAATTGGTGCTTCAAATTCAATAATGCCACCCTGTGCCTGGCTCCGTCCGCTCGATGGCTTAGGGCGCTGGTGTTTTTTCACCAGATTGACACCTGACACAACAACGCGGTTTTCTTTTGGCAATACACGCTGAACAGTGCCGCGAGTGCCTTTGTAGTTGCCAGAAACAACTTCTACTTCATCTCCAACTTTAATTCGCATGGCTTCCTCTCTATAACACCTCTGGTGCAAGCGACATAATCCGGCTGTAACCAGCTGGGCGCAGCTCACGGGCAACCGGCCCGAATATGCGAGTTCCAACTGGATTTTTGCTATCTGGGTCAACAATTACTGCGGCGTTGTCGTCAAAACGAATGTAGCTGCCGTCGTCTCGCTTGTACTCTTTCTTAGTACGCACGATAACGGCTTTAACAACCGTGCCTTTTTTAACGGGCGAGTTTGGCACTGCCTTTTTTACGGTGGCGGTAACCATGTCACCGATACTGCCATAGCGACGGATTGAGCCGCCCATTACTTGAATAACCAGCAGTTCACGAGCACCGGAATTATCTGCGACATTCAAACGACTTTCTTTTTGAATCATGATGCAGTCCTCTTTATTTAGCTCGCTCCAAAATGGAGACAACTGACCATCGCTTGTGACGGCTAATGGGCTGGGATTCAATAATTTCGACACGATCGCCAGTGTGACACTCATTAACTTCGTCATGCGCTTTGTACTTCTTTACTAGCCGCATCACTTTGCCATAAACTGGGTGGCGCTTGGTTGTAGTCACTGCGACAGTCACAGTTTTGTCCATCTTGTCGCTTGTCACCACGCCTTTTAATCGTTTACGTTGCTCTCTCATGGTTTACCTACCCTGCAACCTCAGCCGATACAACGCGCTGGGATTGTCTTTTATTCTTGGCTATACGGCGTCTATTCGCCCGCTTTTTGTTTAAATTAACAAGGCTGGTTGCTAGCTCTTTGCCACTGTCATCTACAAAAGTGACTTGCCAACCACTATCCTCATAGCTGTATCGTGCAGAAGCTTGCCACTCTGTACCAGCCAAAGCAGATGCGAGCATGTCACTGGCAACGGCCGTTTCAATGGCTAGCTGACGCATATTCAACACAGTTTCCAGCTGGGCGATCTCACGGCGAATCGCTTTGAGACGCGTATAATCTTCAAGTCGCGAGGAGGCTTGCTGAAACCGTAAGTTAAACATCTCCTCACGGCCGTTTTCCAGAAGCTCTTCCAGCTTGGCATCACTCATTTCACGTAACTCAACAATATTGGCCATTACAACCGATCCTCCCGCGTAACAATCTGCGTCTTGATCGGCAACTTATAACTTGCCAGGCGCAGCGCTTCGCGTGCCGATTCCTCAGGAACACCGGCGACCTCAAACAGAATGCGCCCAGGTTTTACAACTGCCACATAATGATCGACAGACCCTTTGCCTTTGCCCATACGGGTTTCAGCAGGTTTTGCAGTGACCGGCTTATCCGGAAAAATCCGAATCCAATATTTACCACGCCGCTTATTGTGGCGCACAACCACACGACGAATTGCTTCAATTTGCCGACTGGTAATCCAACCTGGTTCCAACGCTTGGATACCAAATTCACCATTCTGCAATTCGGTGCCACCCTTCGCCATTCCGCGCATACGGCCACGGAACTGCTTACGGTACTTTGCTCGTTTAGGCATTAACATAGCTCAAACTCCGTCCAAAACTAAGGAGAGAAACCTCTCTCCAAAATTTTTACCTTTAATCACTAATATAGACATCCGTGGCTTCAAACTCGGTCTTCTGCGGCAAGATTTCGCCTTTATAGACCCAAACCTTCACGCCGATACGGCCAAATGTTGTCTTAGCCTCGGAAAACCCATATTGTAAATCAGCCCGAATCGTATTGCGTGGCACACGTCCGTCCCACAACTTCTCTTTACGAGACATTTCAGAGCCACCCAAACGGCCGCTTACCTCAATGCGAATACCTTCCGCACCCTGGCGCATCGCCTGCTGAATAGCCCGCTTCATGGCCCGGCTGTGGGAAATACGGCGCTGTAGCTGCCCCGCAACATTCTCTGAAATAAGCTGAGCATCCGTATCTGGTTGAGAAATCTCTTCAACCTCAACACGAACCGCTTTGTCTGTTAATTCACGCAGCTTACCACGCAGCTCCTTAACCGAAGCCCCTTTGCGGCCAATCACTATACCAGGACGAGCCGTATGAATTGTTACTTGAACTTGATTGGGAAACCGCTCAATTTCCAGCAGCGAAATACCAGCCGAAGGCAGTTCCTTCATGATGAGTTTGCGAATAGCAAAATCCTCATGTAAGCGATCTGCATACTGCTTTCCTTCTGCAAACCAGCGCGTATTCCAATCACGAATTGTCTTTAAACGGAATCCAACAGGATGTACTTTGCGTCCCAAGATTAATCCTCCATACAATCGATAGCAATCGCGCTACCAACCGTTTTCATCTAGAATCACTTCGATTCCCTAACCACCGTACTCAACTACATCCCGTTCAGCCAAAACAACTGTAACATGGGATGACCGCTTAATAATTGGCCGGAAACGGCCACGTCCAGCAAACCGACCACCATACGGGGCCTTGCGATGACGTGGGCCATCATCAGCAAAAATTTGTCTGACATAAAGCTCATCAACTTCCAAACCAAAATTCTGCTCTGCATTGGCCACGGCGGAAGCAATAAGCTTATACACAGGTTCAGCCGCACGTTGCGGCATAAACTGCAGCGTATCCAAAGCTTCCTGCGCATTCTTACCCCGAACCGCATCCACAACCAACCTAACTTTTTGTGGCGTCATCTGTAAATAACGCAACTTAGCCTTAATCTCAAATGCTTCAGCCATGATTAACGCCGCCCCTTCTTTTCAGCTTTGCTGATATGACCACGAAACGTTCGCGTCGGCGCAAATTCACCCAGCTTGTGTCCAACCATATTTTCCGTAATATATATCGGGATATGGCGACGGCCGTCATAAACAGCAATCGTATGGCCAACCATCTGCGGGAAAACCGTGCTAGACCGTGACCAGGTACGAATAACCTCACGCTTCTTTGAAGCATTTAGCACTTCAACCTTCTTCAACAACTTCGGATTAATGTATGGACCTTTCTTAAGTGAACGAGACATAACCTAATCTACCTCCTACCGGCGCTTCTTGGTACGACGACGGAAAATGAACTTATCCGTTGCCTTATTACGACGGGTACGTCGGCCTAATGCCGGTTGCCCCCACGGTGTCTTGGGTGCAGCCATACCAATTGGGGAACGGCCCTCACCACCACCATGTGGGTGATCATTCGGATTCATAGCTGATCCACGTACGCCAGGACGAATGCCCAAATGGCGTTTACGCCCAGCTTTACCCAGCTTCACATTCCCATGCTCAACGTTCCCAACCTGGCCAATCGTTGCCAGACATTCTTGCGGCACGTACCGTTCTTCACCAGAAGGTAACCGGAGCGTCACATAGCTGGGATGGTCTTTAGCAAGAAGCTGTGCCGAAGTACCGGCAGAACGAACCATTTGCGCCCCACGGCCAACTTGCAGCTCAATATTATGAACCTGTGTACCCAGAGGAATATCTTGCAAAGGCAGCGCATTGCCGGGGCGAATTTCTGCGGCAGGGCCGCTCATCACCTGATCATCGACGCGCAAACCAAGCGGCGCAATAATGTACCGCTTTTCGCCATCTGCATATACCAGCAAAGCAATGCGCGCAGAGCGATTCGGATCATATTCAATTGAACTTACTCGAGCTGGAATTCCAAACTTGTCACGCCGTTTAAAATCAATCTGACGAAAACGACGCTTGTGTCCACCACCGCGATGACGAATGGTGATCTTCCCTCGGAAGTTTCGACCGCCTTGCTTTCTCAAACCTCGTGTTAAGGTACGTTCCGGGCTTACCCGCGTAACCTCTTCAAAGGTTTGCCCACTCATGTCACGGCGGCCCGGTGACGTAGGCTTAAAAACTTTTATTGGCATATTTCCTCCAGAGACGGGTTACAGACATCTTGATCTGTCAGGAACAAACCCTGACAAGCAAACGCCCTCATCCCTGCTTACTTACAATCTCACCTAGTGAGTTGCTAAATAAAGCTAGACACCCTCAAACAAATCTATGCTATCGCCAGGTGCAAGTGTTACGATAGCCTTCTTCCACCCTGCTTTACGGGTTGTTACACGCCGAAAACGACGCGCCCGCTTTGCAGGCATATTAGCAACTCGAATCTTTTCAACCGAAACCTCAGGCCAAGCCAATTCGATAGCTTGCTTAATTTGCATTTTATTCGCTCGTGGATTCACCACAAACGTATATTGGTTGTTAAAATCAACCATGAAACTACTTTTCTCTGTCACCACGGGGCGACGAATCACTTCACGCCAATGCAGTTGCATGATTACAGTTCCTCCCCAGACGCATCAACTTCATCTTCTGAACCCAAGTAATTGGTAATGACGTCAAGTGCGGCTAATGGCATAACAATTTTGTCATAGCCAAGCAAATCACGAATGTTTAAATAGTTCGCACGCAATGCCTTGACATCATTCAAATTCTTGGACGATCTTTCAACGTTCTCATTGCGCTCAGACAAGAGCACCAAAGCTGTTTCGTTTGCCACCAATTTATTTACAAACGCTTGCATATCGCGCGTCTTGGGGGCATCCAACGTCAGGTCGTCAACCAATACGATAGACCCGTTCTCAGCTTTTACGCTCAACGCAGACCGCAATGCGGCCCGGCGCATCTTCCTGGGCATCTGTTTGGTATATTTACGCGGCAATGGGCCATGTGCAACACCACCGCCCACAAAAATTGGCGCCCGTTTGCTTCCATGACGGGCGTTTCCAGTGCCTTTCTGACGGTAGGCCTTGGCACCTGTTCGGCTTACTTCCGAGCGCCCTTTTGCTTTATGCGTACCCAGGCGTGCATTAGCTAGCTGCCGCACAAGTGCCTGATGCATCAAATCACGATTAATTTTTGCTTCAAATATGCTAGCGGGAAGATCTATGCTGTTGACTTCCTTGCCAGCCATGTTGAAAACTGAAACTTTCATCACAACGCCTCCGCTAGCCTTTTGCTGCTGTCCGTATGATAACGAGTGCGCCTTTTGCCCCGGGAACTGCTCCCTTAATGGCTATCAGGTTACGCTCTGCATCAATACGCATCACTTCCAGATTTTGGGCCGTATAACGGTCATTACCCATCCGGCCTGGCATCTTCTTGCCTTTAAACACACGGGCGGTACCAGAAGTACCCCCAATAGAACCGGGCGCTCGCCAACGATCTGATTGGCCATGCGTTTTAATACCGCCACCAAAACCATGCCGTTTCACGACACCAGCAAATCCCTTACCCTTGGATTTACCAGTCACATCAATCCGATCACCAAGTTCAAATTGTTCAACGGTCAACGTTTGTCCAACTGTGTGCTCTGAAGCGTCTTTCGTACGGAATTCACGCAAGTAACGAAGGGCTGGAATACCTTGGCCCTTTTTGCGACCTTTTCCTTTTTTCAAAAGCCCTAAATGACCTTGCTGACCTTTGGTCAGCCGTTTTTCCTTAATCTCATCAAAGCCAATTTGAACGGCCGTATAGCCATCTGAATCTTTCGTTTTCACTTGTGTAACATAGCAAGGACCGGCTTGAACGATCGTAACTGGCGTAACCACGCCACTATCATCAAATACTTGGGCCATGCCCACTTTCTTGCCTAGTAATCCTTTCATCACATTAACCTCCCAGGACTGTCAGCAACCAGGCATGTGCTGCATCATCCTCAAGTCAGAGATTCGATCTAAATAGAAATCTCGATATCTACCCCGGCGGGCAAATTCAGCCGCATCAAGGTATCAATGGTTTTCGAGTCCGGGTTGATCACATCAATCAATCGCTTATGCGTCCGAATCTCAAAATGTTCGTGCGAATCTTTATCAATGAATGTACTGCGCCGCACGGTAAATCGCTCAATTCGTGTTGGCAACGGCACCGGGCCTACAACCCGGGCACCTGTACGTTCAGCCGTACCGACAATGCGCCGAGCCGATTGATCCAACACGCGGTGATCATAAGCTTTTAAACGGATACGAATTCTCTGCTTAGCCATACGCTTCCTCAAAATGAGAGGCGTTGGATTCAAAGGAATCGCAACGCCTCCTTGAAAATCCTAATTCAGGATTTTGGTAATAACGCCAGAGCCAACGGTCAGGCCACCTTCACGAA